>NZ_AENN01000014.1:0-1550 GCF_000183205.1 Eremococcus coleocola ACS-139-V-Col8
TGTACTGACCCCCTAAAGTTGGACCAAAAAATCCAACTTTAGGGGGTCTTTGTATGGCTAAATATAGCTTAGAATTCAAAATGAAAGTCGTCGCAGAATATCTTTCGGATACGATTGGATACAAACCGTTAGCTAAAAAATACAACATGAAGGATACTCAACAGATTAGGCGGTGGGTCAATGCCTATCAAACGTCAGGGATTAAGGGGTTAAAACGCTCTCGTCAAAACAAAAAATACAGTGTAGAATTTAAGTTGAAAGCTATTACACTTTATGAATCCGGCGAAAAATCCTATCAAACCCTGGCTAATGAACTTGGGATAAATAATCCCTCTCTGATTGCGACTTGGCGCAGTATATATCTTTCGCAAGGGATTAAAGGATTGTCTCGTCCGAAAGGAAGACCACCCATCATGTCATTATCTAAACCGAACAAGCGTCAAACTAAACAGGACCCCCCTGAATTAACCGACTTAGAACAAGCGAACCAACGGATTAAAGAACTTGAATACGAACTTGAGTTACAGAAAATTAAGAATGAATACTTGGAACAGCTAAGGAGTTTGCGGCGTCAGAAAGCAATGAAGACAAAGCAAGAATCATCCACAAACTCCGTGACAAAGGATATCCCTTAACCAAGATTCTTGCGGCCGTATCGTTTCCAAAATCGGTCTATATGTACTGGCAAGCCAAATGGAAACAAGCGGATCCTGATGCAGAACTTAAAGAAGAAATGCTTGCGATTCGTCAACAACATCCTTGTTACGGCTACCGGCGAATGCACGCTGAATTAATCAATCGCGAATGGAAAGTAAATTGTAAGAAAGTTCAACGAATTTACCAGGAACTAGGTCTGCAAATCAAGCACTTCAGCCGTAAATATCGGAAATACAACAGCTATAAAGGCGTTGTTGGGCGGATTAAACCCAATCGAATTAACCGCCGCTTTAACACTTCCATTGTTCATCAAAAAATCACAACAGATACCAGTGAATTTAAATTCTACGAACTGGATTCCCAAGGAAGAACTCAAATTAAGAAACTTTATCTGGATCCATTCTTAGATATGTGTAATCTAGAAATCATTTCTTACAAGATCACATCACAACCCAATGGCATTTCTATGCTTGAAGCGCTCAGAGAAGCCATTGAAGTCACTGCAGACTGTTCATACCGTCGAATCTTCCACTCTGACCAAGGCTGGGCTTATCAAATGCCTGCCTACCAAGCTTTACTTAAAGAAAATCAAATCTTTCAAAGTATGTCACGGAAAGGAAACTGTTACGATAATGCACCCATGGAAAACTTCTTCAGTGTGATGAAGCAAGAAATGTATTACGATAAGATTTATCATAGTTACAGAGAATTAGAAACTGCGATTATTAAATATATACAGTACTATAATGCAGAACGAATCAAAGAAAAATTAAACTGGATGAGCCCAATTGCTTATCGCCATTCACTTCAAGCTGCTTAGAAAACAAAAATAAGAGAGACAAGTACATAAAATATGTACTCATCTCTCTGGTCCAACTTTTTGGGGTCACTAT
>NZ_AENN01000013.1:0-20151 GCF_000183205.1 Eremococcus coleocola ACS-139-V-Col8
CTGATTTTTCCATACTTTATGGTAAGTAAAGAAAACTGAGCTGATTTTTTCCATACTTGTATGGTAAGTAAAGAAAACTGGGCTGATTTTTCCATACTTGTGTGGTAAGTAAAGAAAACAGAGCTGATTTTTCCATACTTGTGTGGTAGGTAAAGAAAACTGGGCTGATTTTTCCATACTTGTATGGTAAGTAAAGAAAACAGAGCTGATTTTTCCATACTTATGTGGTAAGTAAAGAAAGCTAACCTGGGCTTTCTTTACTTGACTTATAAGTATAGAAAATCTGTCACAACAAGCAAAATTTAAGCAGGCAAGCTTGGACAGAACCCTGATTATTGGCTTCCACCCGCTAGAAAAATTACACTAAATAAAAAGCCGCCACCAAGCCTATAATAAGGTGCTTGGTGGCGGTGGTTATCTTGCTGACTTTTAAAAAAGTAATTACTTTTTACTTAGGTAGTCATGGGCGGCGCTTAGGATGGCCTGGTCATTAGGATAGCTTAATTGAGCCAAGGCTTGGTCAAAGGGAAGCCAAGCATAGGCAAGGACTTCCTCAACTTGAGTTTTAACCGTTTGACTTTGACTTTGGGCTACAAAGTAGATGACATCCTTGGTCACACCTGGCTTGGGACTGTAGGTGGTAAGGTGACGAAAGCCTTGATCTAAGTCAACTTGAAGCTGAACTTCTTCTTGAATTTCACGTAAAGCCGTTTCTGCTTCACTTTCTTGGCCTTCAACGTGGCCCTTGGTAAAGGCCCAGTGACCACCATTTTTATGTTGAATTAATAAATAAGTTACTTGGCCTTTACTATCTGTATGATAAACTAGGGCCCCACAGGATTTTTCTTTTTTCATAGGTTTTCCTTTCGTGAGTTAAACTGATTCAGTTTAAGCATGATGACTGTGTAAATGACAGTGGCATTGGCCGGGTGGGCATTGGCATGCAACTTGGACAGGTGCTGTTTGAGCTTTTGTTTCCAAAACTTGGATGAGACGTTGGCAATCTGCCTGGGATAGGGTGGCTATATCCAAGCTATGTTGGATGAGGGCCCCCGCGTCTTTAGTGCAGTTTTTTTGAAAAACTTGGTCTAATTTTTCATTGGAGACTTGGATTTGGTCGACTAGAGGGGTGTATTGGTAGGGTGAAACTAGGGTGTTTTTAGCTAAGGCTTCTTTATCAACCAAGCGCTGGATGAGAGTTTTAACCGTGGCTTCTTTCCAGGGATGGAGGGCCAGAATCCGGTCAATAATTTGCCGTGATTCTAAAGGGGCTTGGGCCCACAAAACCCGCATGATTTCCCATTCAGCATCGGTAATATTATTTTTTTTAGTCTGAGTGGTGGACATGGGCAACTCCTTTCAAAAAGTTATTTGTTTCTATTCTAGTTTACGCCTGTCAGCTGACTAAAACAAGTAAAGTAGATTTTATCCTAAGCAGGTATAAATTAATAATTTTTTCCTTTAAAAATTAAAGGGCGACGAGCTTAGTTATTTATAATCCCTTACATGTGACCACAATATATTGTGTTGCATAAAATTCAAACCACTAAATATTCGGATTTTTATCCTTGTTGCCAAGGAAGCTACATGGTAAGATAATAATTGACATTTTTCCAAGGAGGTATTGAGATGTTACTAGTTTATATGTCCATCGTGGGCAATACGCGCCGCTTTGTAAACAAGTTTGACTATCCCTTATTAGAGATTTCCGAAGCCAATTGTTTTACCGAAGTTGACCAAGATTTTATTATGATTGTCCCCACCTATGAGATTGAAGTAACGGATATTATGAATGATTTCATTGAGACAGGTGCTAACTTAACCCACTGCCAAGGCGTTATTGGCGGGGGAAACCGCAATTTCAATGATTTATTCTGTTTTACCGCCAAAGATTTGGCCTTAGATTATGACCTCCCCCTCTTGCACGAGTTCGAATTTATGGGCTCCGTCAATGATGTCAACAAAGTAAAGGAGATAGTGAAGCACCTTGAAAACACCCATTCAGTCTAAAAGTCCTAACGAAATTACTTACTTTAAATTAAATAATGAATTAAATATTCCCGTGGATGGCAAAATCCCGCTTCATAAAGATAAGGAAGCAGCTCGAGCTTTTTTCTTGGAACATGTGAACCCTAATACAGTTTTCTTCTATACCTTGGATGAAAAATTAGATTACCTCATCGAGCATGATTATATTGAAGCTGAGTTTATTAATAAGTATGATCGGGCCTTTATTAAAGAACTCATGCAATCGACCTATGATTATAAATTCCGTTTTAAGTCTTTCATGGGAGCCCATAAGTTTTATAACCAATATGCCCTTAAGACTAATGACGGCAAGCGGTATTTAGAACGCTTTGAAGACCGGATTGTCTTTAATGCCTTGTATTTAGCTAATGGTGACCCTGACTTTGCCCGCAAATTACGGGATGAATTGATTACCCAACGTTTCCAACCGGCGACCCCAACTTTCTTAAATGCGGGTCGTAAACGGCGGGGAGAAATGGTTTCTTGTTTCTTGATTGAAATTTCTGATGATATGAATGCCATAGGTCGGTCAATTAACTCAGCCTTGCAGCTATCTAAGCGTGGAGGTGGGGTTGGAATCAACTTATCTAATCTTCGTGAAGAAGGTGCTCCAATCAAAAAAGTGGAAAATGCTGCTTCCGGAGTTGTCCCAGTCATGAAATTATTCGAAGATTCCTTTTCTTATGCCAACCAATTAGGCCAACGGAATGGGGCTGGTGTGGTTTACCTATCCGTTTTCCACCCAGACGTAGTCCGTTTCTTATCGACTAAGAAAGAAAATGCCGATGAAAAAATCCGGGTCAAGACCTTATCTTTAGGCTTAACTGTTCCGGATAAGTTCTACGAATTAGTGGCAGAAAATGCCGATATGTTCTTGTTCTCACCTTATGACGTGGAACGAGAATACGGCCAAGCTTTTGCTTATGTCAATATTACCGAAGAATATGAAAATATGGTCCATAACCCTAATATTCGCAAGTATAAAGTCAAAGCCCGTGAGTTAGAAAATGAAATTTCTAAGCTCCAACAAGAATCTGGCTACCCTTATATCATTAATATTGATACCGCCAATGAAGCCAACCCGATTGATGGTCGGATTGTCATGTCTAACTTATGTTCTGAAATTCTCCAAGTCCAAAAACCATCTAAAATTCGAGATGACCAAAGTTATGAAGAAATGGGCATGGATATTTCATGTAATTTAGGTTCAACCAATGTGGTCAATATGGTGCAATCACCTAATTTCGCCCAATCCATTGATGTCGCTGTGCGGGCATTGACCTTTGTTACTGACCATACTTCAATTGATGCAGTTCCTTCCGTTAAAAACGGAAATGAGCTCCAACATACCATTGGTCTAGGGGCCATGGGGCTTCACACCTTATTCGCGATTAATCAGATCGACTATGGTTCTGACGAATCCTTAGAATTAACCGAAGCTTACTTCTATGCGGTAAATTATTATACCTTGCTTTCGTCTAATCAGATTGCCCAAGAACGGGGTCAATCCTTCTATAACTTTGATAAGTCTGATTATGCTTCTGGTCTTTATTTTGACCGTTATATTGACCAACCTTTTGAAATCCAATCCGATAAAGTCAAAGAGATTATGAAGGGGATTCACCTACCAACGGCTGAGGACTGGCAAGCCCTCAAGGAAAAAGTCCAAGCCCATGGTCTCTATCACGCTTACCGACAAGCCATCGCACCGACTGGATCTATTTCATACGTCAATGAAACTTCAGCAAGTCTGCATCCAATCATTCGCTTAATTGAAGAACGTCAAGAAAAGAAAACAGGTAAAACCTATTATCCAGCTCCATACTTATCCAATGATACCATTGACTATTATAAGTCTGTATATGACATTGACATGCGTCTGGTGATTGATGTGTATGCGGCAGCCCAAAAACATATCGACCAAGGTATGTCTATGACTCTCTTTATGCGGTCTGAAATTCCATCGGGCCTATATCCTTGGAAAAAAGCTGATGATAATAAATTGACCACGCGAGACTTAAATATTCTACGGAACTATGCCTGGAACCAAGGAATCAAATCAATTTACTACGTCCGTACCTTTACCGATGATGGGGATGAAATTGGGTCAAATTACTGTGAATCTTGTTCAATTTAGGGTCAATAAGAAAGGAAGTCGACATGGTTCAACCAAATTATAAAGCAATCAACTGGAACGATATTGAAGACGTCATTGATAAACTCACCTGGGAAAAATTAACCGAGCAGTTCTGGCTCGATACCCGGATTCCGGTTTCGAATGACTTAGATGACTGGCGCCGCCTCTCTAAGGCTGAGCAAGATATGGTGGGGAAAGTTTTTGGGGGCTTGACCCTCTTAGATACCGTCCAATCTGAACAGGGAGCGATCGTTCTGTTACCAGATGCTCGGACTAGTCATGAACGTTCTGTTTTATCCAATATCCATTTCATGGAATCTGTCCACGCTAAATCCTATTCAACGATTTTCATCACTTTAAATACCAATGCGGAAATTGATGCGATTTTTGAATGGACGGATACCCACGAGTTAATCCAATTTAAGTCTGATAAAATTAACCGGATTTATCAAACCGGGACTCCGCTTCAGAAAAAAGCCGCTTCAGTCTTGTTAGAATCTTTTTTATTCTATTCCGGTTTCTATGCACCATTATGGTATTTGGGTAATAATAAATTGCCTAATGTGGCTGAAATTATTAAATTAATTTTGCGGGATGAATCCGTTCATGGAACCTATATTGGCTATAAATTCCAGTTAGGCTACAATGCCTTGAGTGAAACTGACCAAGAAGAACTCAAACAATGGGTCTTCAATCTTTGTTTTGAGTTATATAGCAATGAAGAAAAATACACTTCATACATTTATGATGAATTAGGCTGGACCGAAGAAGTTAATACCTTTGTCCGCTATAATGCCAATAAAGCCTTACAAAACCTTGGATTTGACCCACTTTTTGCTGATACGGCTGAAGATGTCAACCCTATCGTGATGAATGGAATCTCTACAGGTACCTCTAACCATGATTTCTTCTCCCAAGTGGGAAATGGTTATCTCTTGGGACAAGTGCAAGCCATGGAAGAAGAAGACTATTCTAAATGGGCTACTTCTAACCGACAAAAACAACGACGAGCTTACCGGGCGGAAAAAAAACGGCAACGGGAAGAACAAACCAGTAGTCCAGTGAATTTCGAAACAATTAAGGCGCAAACTCCAGAAAATCCAGATAATAATTAGAGTCCACCACCACGACATTAAAATTTTTGATGTTTGCTTTTAAACGTCCAAGTCATTTTATTTTGATATGCTTAGTAAATTATTATGATTGAGATTTTTTAGGAATAGTAAATGCAAAGGATGGCAATGGGCCATCCTTTTTTTATACCCCAAGCTAACCAGGTGGGAGAATGTCCAAGCTATAACCTGAGCTTATATTCTATATTATGCTTTCATATTGTGCTTAGGGCCTATCTAGCGATATAATAAAAGTAGTAATTGTGTTAGCACAAACAAAAATGGAGGAATATGCATGAAAAAAGATGTAATTAAGACACTCTCAGCACACTTGAAAGGGCAACATGTATCCATTGCCTATCCAGAAGCTACCGATCCTCGCGTCCTTGGCGCAGCGGTTCGTTTGAAAGCAGATGAATTAGTGGATCCAGTCTTAATTGGTAACCCTGATGAAATTAAAGAAATTGCGCAAAAGAACTCTTGGATTATTGATGGAATTGAAATTATCGATCCAGAAAATTATCCAGAATACGACCAAATGGTAGCTGCTTTTGTTGAACGTCGTAAAGGTAAAGTTGACGAAGCTAAAGCTCAAACCATGTTAAAAGACCATGCATACTTCGGTACAATGTTAGTGTATATGGACAAAGCGGATGGAATGGTCTGCGGTGCTCAATACTCAACCGGTGATACTGTACGTCCAGCTCTACAAATTATCAAGACTAAAGAAGGTATTTCATCAACCTCTGGTGCTTTCTTAATGATTCCGCGTGAAAATGATGGTCAACGTTTAATTTTTGCTGACTGTGCCATTAATATTGCCCCATCTGCTCAACAATTAGCTGAAATTGCGGTTGTTTCTGCAAAAACTGCTGAAATGTTTGAAATTGATCCTCGCATTGCTTTGTTGAGTTTCTCAAGCAAAGGTTCTGCAAAATCGGATGATGTTGACCGGGTCGTTGAAGCGACTAAATTAGCTCAAGAATTAGCTCCTGAACTACCAATCGATGGTGAATTACAATTTGATGCGGCTTATGTTGAAGCGGTTGCTGAAAAGAAAGCTCCTGAATCAAAAGTAGCAGGTCACGCAACAGTCTTTGTTTTCCCAGAAATCCAATCTGGTAACATCGGCTACAAGATCGCCCAACGTTTGGGTGGTTACCAAGCTATTGGCCCAATCCTTCAAGGTTTGAACAAGCCAGTATCTGACTTATCTCGTGGTTGTGTGGAAGAAGATGTGTATAAAGTATCTGTCATCACTGCCCGCCAAGCTCAAATGGGATAATTTCAGTAAAAAGTTAGATTTTAAAGTGCCCCTAGTTGTCACCTTGCGTGATTGGCTGGGGGCCTTTTAATTTTTTTTAGGATGAAATAATATGTGTCAACATCATGGAATTGCAGGGAAATATGAAAGTCCCGGCTGCTTTTGACCGGGACTTTACTTGTTAGAAAAGATTTTGGTAATTTTACAGGAGCCAGACGTGCCAAGAAATTTATCTTCGCAAGTCTTAGCGAACAATAGTTATCAAAAATTTTTTCTGGGCAAGTTACTACACTAATGTTAAATATCACCCCTCATACAAGCTAAACAAAAACGCTGCCCCTAGGGGCAGCGTTCAATTTTTAATATGAAACAATATTATTCAGCGTCTTCTTCAGTTGTAGCATCTTCTTCAGCTGGAATAATAATTTCTGGTAGGTCATCAGCAGTACCGTAGTACCAAGCAATCTTGTCACCAGCTTTAAGCTTTTGTGACACAACCCCTAATTCGGCAAATTGGTCGTTAAAGAGATATGTCCAGGTAACGCCATTTTCGTAATCATTTTCGTATTCAGCAATATGGTCAATTACACCTTCTTCTTCATTGAAGGTGAAGTCTAAATCATCGATACTTTCCATGGCATCTAGAACGCTCATGTCTTCAGTTACAGGAACATCTGCTTCTAAGATAGCACCTTCTTGACCTGCGATATAGAAGCTAAATTTAGCAGTTTCGCCCATAGCTTCGTCACCATTTGCTTCGCTATCGCTGGCAGATTCATCTGAGTTAGCTTCTGATTCTGAGTTATTTTCGGAGCCACTCGTCATAGAATCTGAACTGGTACTTTCGCTAGTTGAAGAGCTAGCAGCTTCAGAACTTTGGCTTTCGACCGCTGAGCTAGCGGCTTCTTGACTAGCGGCTTGGTCAGTATTGTCGTTATTATTATTACATGCCACTAATAATAAGGATAAGGCAGCCATTGCCATAAATTTAAGTGATTTTTTCATAAAAAACCCTCCTTGATTTTTTTACTTATTCCTATTAAAAATAGCAATAAAATAGGGAAAAGTCAAATAAATCGCATTACAATAGAACTTTCGTTATAATGGAAACGACATCAGAAAATATAAGGGAAAGGTAGCTGACCCCGAAATGCAAATTATTACACAATCCAGTCAAGAAACTCAGGCTTTGGCAGCCGCTTTAGCCCCTTATTTACAGGCGGGAATGGTACTACGTTTAGAAGGTAATCTAGGAGCAGGCAAGACGACCTTTACCCAGGGTCTGGGCCGAGCCTTAGGCATCCAGCGTGCCATCAAAAGCCCCACTTACACCATCGTAAAAGAATATTCCCTAGATCAAATGACTTTGGTTCATATCGATGCTTATCGTCTTGAGGCGGGGGGGCAGGAAGACATGGATTGGGACTATTATCTGGCAGCGGATAAAGTTGTTTTAATTGAATGGGCCCAATTTATGGAACCTGCTTTACCTAATGATTATTTGTGGATTGACTTTTCAGGTCAAGGGGACCAAGATCGGTTAATCCAAATCCATAGCCAGCAAGAAGCTGGAATTTATACAGACTTACTAAATAAATGGTTGAAAAATTTTTTTAGGAGGACCTAATGCTAAAAAATGAAGATAATCAAGCGGAGATTAAAACGGAAGAATTAGAAACTATAATACGAGAACCCCGACTCTCAGATGCCAAAGCGATTATTGGTCTGTTGCGTCATGTCTCTCGGGAAACTAATTTTATTATGTTTGATCCGGGCATGACACTTGACCGGGAGAAAACCCTCATTCAGCAATATCTCAACAGTGACCGGGACCTCTTTTTAGTGATTGAGGTGGATGACCAACTGGTAGGTTTAGCTAATTTAATCTCCTTGAATCACTCTCGTCAAGCCCATGTGGCAGAAATTGGGATGGCTATTATCAAAGAATATTGGGGCTACGGTATGGGATCAGTTTTTATGGAAGAGTTGATTCTGTTTGCGGAAGAAAATAATATTAAGGTACTTAATTTAGAGGTTATGGCGAATAATCAAAGAGCTATCAAGTTATATAAACGTTATGGTTTTCAACAAGTAGGCCGTTTAAGCAAACGAATCCAGATTGACCATGTTTTCTATGATACTCTTCTTATGGAAAAAATAATTTAATGGATTTTGACTTAGTTTTCGGAATAATAAATAATTAGACTGTCTGGCCTTTACAGACGGTCTTTTATTTACTAGAATCAAAGGGATAAGATAAAGAATAATAAAAGGACGTAATTAAATGAAATTAAATACTTTAGTCAAGGCCTTCCCAATGATGGAAATCAAATTAGATGCGCCTTTGGCCGATTATAGTTACACCAAAACTGGGGGACCAGCTGATGCCATTGTCTTTCCTCGTTCCGTTGAAGAGGTGCGTGACATTGTTGTTTGGGTTAAGGAAAACCAAGTACCTCTAACCATTTTAGGTAACCTCTCTAACTTAATTGTACGCGACGGGGGCATCCGGGGTGTGGTGATGATTTTGACCTTGATGGATCAAATCCTTGTTAACCAGACCCAGATTACAGCCTTGAGCGGCGCCAAAATCATCGATGTCAGTCAGGCAGCCTATAAAGCTGGTTTAACTGGTTTAGAATTTGCTTGTGGTATCCCAGGCTCAACTGGGGGGGCTATTTTTATGAATGCAGGAGCTTACGGCGGTGAAATGGTGGACATTCCTTTGACGGTTCTTACCATTGACCGAGACAACCAACTCCACGAATACGACCGGTCCATGTGTGATTTTTCCTACCGGCATAGTGTTTTTCAGGAAAATAATGAGATAATTTTATCAGTGACCCTCAATTTAACTTCTGGCGATGCTCTTAAAATTAAGGCGGAAATGGATCACTTAACTGATTTGCGCCAATCCAAGCAACCCTTGGAGTACCCATCTTGTGGGTCTGTATTTAAGCGTCCTCCAGGACACTTTACCGGGAAATTAATCCAAGATGCTGGTTTACAAGGAATGCAAATGGGTGGGGCGCAAATCTCTACTAAGCATGCTGGGTTCATTGTCAATATTGCGGGCGCAACCGCCACTGATTATGAAAATCTTATTCATTTTATTCAAGACAAAATTTGGGAACTGAATGAAGTTAAGTTGGAAACCGAAGTCCGAATTATTGGGCAGCCTTTGGAAGAAGCATAAATTAATAAGATTAAAAAAAGTCTGGCGATCGCCAGACTCTTTCTTTGTCGTTCCTCAACCCAAGCTAACCTGTCTGACTCTCAGTTCCGTTTTTCTTTAGCTGAATATTCTCAATTTTCAAATGGGAATTTGATAAAAAACCGTTTTTTTAAAGTCAGCTATGTTATAATTTTTGGCGAGGCTGGGCAAAAAGTCTCAGTCCCGCTCATTTATCTTAAAATTAGAATGAGACAAGGCAGTAGTTGACTGGATGGAAACGGCGTCGCAATGCGACTTCTTCCATTCCAGTCAAGAATGCGCTGGGCGGGCAGACGAAGCGAAAATCAGAGATTTTCATGCTTCTTGCCCGCTTCCTACAAAACCAATTATAAGGGGGCATGTTTGATGCAGACAGAATACAGTGTGCGACTTGAAGGCGTTAAAAAATCCTTCGATGACACCGAAATCTTAAAGTCGATTGATATGGAATTGGAGGAGGGCAAGTTCTATACGCTACTGGGTCCATCTGGCTGTGGCAAGACAACCCTCCTACGAATTATTGCCGGGTTCACGCAAGTAACTGCTGGCGATGTTTATTTAGGTAGCAAAAAAGTGAATGATATTCCCGCTAACAAACGCAAGGTTAATACGGTCTTCCAAGACTACGCCTTGTTTCCACACATGAATGTCTTTGATAATGTTGCTTTTGGTCTATCAATCAAGGGCACACCCAAAAAAGAACTAGAAAGCAAAGTTCACGAGGCCTTAAATATGGTCCAACTGGGCGAATTGGCCCAAAGACAAATATCAGAATTATCCGGGGGGCAACGCCAACGGGTAGCGATTGCGCGTGCCTTGGTGAATGAACCGGATGTACTTTTACTCGATGAGCCGCTGTCTGCCTTAGATTTAAAACTACGGACGGATATGCAGTATGAATTACGGGAACTCCAAAAAAGACTAGGGATTACCTTTGTCTTTGTCACCCATGATCAGGAAGAAGCCTTAGCCATGTCTGATTGGATTTTTGTCATGAATGATGGTGAGATTGTTCAATCTGGGACGCCAACCGATATTTATGATGAACCCATTAACCATTTTGTGGCTGACTTTATCGGTGAATCTAATATTGTGAATGCCAAGATGATTGAAGACTACTTAGTTGAATTTAACGGCCGTCGATTCGAATGTGAAGATGCTGGGATTCCCCAAGGGGAGGCCGTAGAAGTGGTCATCCGGCCAGAAGATATCCTCATAGTGCCGCGCGACCAAGGTAAGTTGAATGTTACCATTGATACCAGTCTTTTCCGGGGGGTCTTCAATGAAATTATTGCCTATGACCAAGAAGGTAATGAATGGATGATCCATACCACCCAAAAGGTTCAAGCAGGTTCAGTCTATGGTTTGAGTTTTACGCCTTCCGACATTCACGTGATGCGCTTTAACGAAAGTGAAGAAGACTTCGACGCCCGTTTAGAACAATACGAAGATTAGGAGGGCGACCATGAACCGTAAGAATAATCATTATTTGGCTATTCCCTATTATTTATGGATTGCCATTTTCGTGATTGCACCGATATTACTTCTGATATACCGGTCACTGTTTGATATTGAGGGCCATTTTACCTTAAATAATTATCTCTATTACTTCACCTCAGCTAATTACCTGATTATGACCGTTTCATCTTTTGTGACAGCCTTTTTGGTGACCGCTATCACGCTTTTATTGGCCTATCCTTTTGCCTATCTTTTGACCAAAACTAAACGCAAAAACCTGTGGCTGCTCTTAGTCATTTTGCCCACTTGGATTAATCTTTTGCTCAAAATTTATGCTTTTATTGGGATCCTATCCAAATCAGGTCCAATTGTAGGATGGTTAGAAGCCATTGGTTTCTATGATGTTCAATTGCTCTTTACCAATACCGCCTTTATCCTAGTGGCGGTCTATGTAGAATTGCCTTTTATGGTCTTACCGATTTTTAACTCCATTGATGATATTCCTGATTCCTTGATGGAAGCGTCACTGGATTTGGGGGCCAATTCCTTGAAACGCCTACAAAAAGTTATTTTCCCCCTATCAATTCGCGGGGTGAAGTCTGGCGTTCAAGCGGTCTTTATCCCTTCCTTATCCCTTTTTATGTTAACTCGTTTAATCGGAGGGAACCGGGTGATTACTTTAGGTACTGCAGTGGAACAACATTTCCTCGTCACGCAAAACTGGGGGATGGGGGCGACCATTGGGGTAATTCTACTCTTGGCTATGATCCTTATCATGTACTTAACCCGTGACCGCCATGAACAAGGGGGGCAAGATTAAATGAAAGAAAAGTTTAAATTTTCCTACTTGTATTTAATTCTAATTTTTGTCATTCTGTATATTCCGATTGCCTACCTGATTTTCTATTCCTTTAATGCCGGTGGAAACATGAGCCAATTCACTGGTTTTACCTGGGAACATTATCAAACTCTCTTTGCTGATACCCGGCTCTTGGTCTACATCCTCAACACCTTCATTGTGGCTATCTTATCTGCCTTATTAGCCACCATGATCGGGACGGCGGGCGCCATTGCGATTTATTATACCCGGCATAAAAAAATCCGGGCCGCCTTGTTGAACTTAAATAATGTCTTAATGGTGACCCCGGATGTTATGATTGGGGCTTCCTTCTTGATTTTATTTACCTCTTTAATTCCAATTAAAATGGGTTTTTGGACGGTTTTGATTGCCCATGTGGCCTTTTCGGTCCCGATTGTGGTCTTGATGGTTCTACCTCGGATGTATGAACTTAACCTGAATATGGTGACCGCGGCCCAGGACTTAGGCGCTAATTATTGGCAAATTCTGACCCGAGTGCTGCTTCCGAATTTAACGCCAGGGATTATCGCTGGTTTCTTTATGGCCTTTACTTATTCCTTGGATGACTTTGCCGTGACCTTCTTCTTAACCGGAAACGGTTTTTCTACAGTGTCGGTGGAAGTTTATTCCCGGGCCCGGACTGGGATTTCACTGGAAATTAATGCCTTATCAGCCTTAATGTTTATCGTGGCATTGCTCCTCGTATCGGGATATTATTATTTACAAGTTTCCGAACAACGGTCTAGCTACCGACAATTAAAACGGAAGGGGGCGGCGCGTTCATGAAACTCTTAAGAAATTTTGTTTCTTTAGCCCTATTACTCGTGGCAATCTTGTTCTTAGCCCGTCACCAAATGGAAGCTGGCTCGGCCAATGATGCGGCTAATGTGATTAACTTTTATAATTGGGGTGATTATATTGATCCAGCCCTGATTGATGAATTTGAATCAGAAACGGGCTATCGGGTAATCTATGAAACCTTTGACTCCAATGAAGCCATGATGACCAAGGTTCAACAAGGAGGGACAAACTATGATGTGATAGTCCCTTCTGAATACATGGTGGAGGCCATGAAAGAAAATGACCTCCTTTTGCCTTTGGACCATAGTAAATTACCGAATTTAGCTCAAATTGACCCTCAATTTTTGGACTTAGCCTATGATCCCCAAAATCAATATTCAGTCCCTTATTTCTGGGGCACCTTAGGTATTATCTACAATACCTCAATGATTGA
This sequence comes from Eremococcus coleocola ACS-139-V-Col8, assembly GCF_000183205.1. Classification (NCBI taxonomy): domain Bacteria; kingdom Bacillati; phylum Bacillota; class Bacilli; order Lactobacillales; family Aerococcaceae; genus Eremococcus; species Eremococcus coleocola. The sequence goes on from NZ_AENN01000013.1 coordinate 13,307, forward strand.
AGAAGGTTCTATCCGCGATTGGGCCGACCTTTGGAATCCAGCCTACCAAGGCAAAATTCTCATGATTGACGGGGCCCGCGAAATGATTGGGATTGGCTTGCAAAGTCTGGGTTACTCCTTGAATGATATAGATTCAAGCCATATCCGGGCAGCGGCTGACAAGATGAAAACCCTCATGCCGAATGTGGTCGGTTTAATTACTGATGAAATTAAGATGCATATTGCTGAGGGCGAAGTGCCTTTGGCAGTGACCTTCTCCGGAGAAGCCGCTACGGCCATGGATCAAAATGAAGACTTAGCTTACGTGGTTCCGGAAAAGGGGTCTAATCTTTGGTTGGATACCTTTGCCATCCCTAAGATTGCTGATAATGTAGAAGGAGCCTATGCCTTAATTAACTTTCTTATTTCCAAAGAAGCTTCGATTGCTAATGCTGAGTATGTTGGTTACGCTACGCCGAATATGGAAGCTAAAGCGGCCCTACCTAAGGAAATTACGGATGATAAGGCTTTTTATCCCGACCAAGCGATTATGGATAAGTTAGAAGTCTACCGAAACTTAGGTCAAGCCAAGTTAATTGAATATAATGATCGTTTCTTAGAAGTTAAAATTGAACCAAAATCGTAATCCGTAAAGGGTTGGAAATAAATACGAGGCATGACTATCAAAAAACTTGCCAAGCTTTACTTAAAAGCGGTATTGTGTAAAAGGAAAGCTGTGTTTCGCTTGGAATTACTCAATCATGTCTTGGGGGAAGCCTTGGAACTGCCGCACTTGGGAGCGGGCAAGAAGTAGAAAATCTTTGATTTTTGCTTGCTGAAGCACTCGGATAAATGTAGTTGAGCTCATATTTTCACTCAACTACTGGGGCGCTAAGTTGTTTCATTCCAAGCGCCCCAGTAAGTGATCCAGTAGCTGAGTGAACAAGTGAGCTTAGCTGCCTTGATTACCCGCCCAGTGCATTCTTGACTAGGGTGGAACACATCGCTTTGCTACATAGAAGTTAAGCTTATCCCTTCGCTTAACTACTGTTTTTCTAAGTCGTTTCACTCCAAGAACCACAGCAAACCACTGCGATAATTTACTTATATTTAATTAATTGAAGCGGGACTGGGCTTTTTTTGCCCAGCCCCCTATGCCTGCCGGTTTAAGCATTACTCTGGCTTGCGGACAAATGGGTTCTATTTTAATGATAGCTAGGAGGGCGGGGCAAGCGGGAAAGGAAAATTTCCTTGCTAATCATCCCGCCCATTTTTATTTAGAAAGAGGGATTGTTCTGAAAACTATCCAGCACTTAATCAAGCAGATAATGGATTTTGCTATTGTGGGTGTGATTGCGACTGTCATTGATTATACGATTTTTGTTTTTATCTATAATCTTTTAGGTTGGCATTACAATGTAGCCACGGTGATTGCTTTTTCCCTATCGACTATCTTCAACTATTGGGCTTCCATGAAATATGTCTTTAAGAGTAAATATGCTAAGGAAGATCGCCACCGGGAATTTATGATTTTTGTGGGTCTATCCATCATTGGCTTAATTCTGAATGTGGTCTTAATGCGGTTTAGTGTGGAAACTCTTCAAATTATCCCTAATATTGCCAAGATCCTAGTCACGGGTGTGGTCATGGTCTTTAACTTTGTGACCCGGAAGTTGCTCTTAGAAGGAAGGTCATCCCTGCATGAAGATTAAAGCAGAAACAATGAGTATTGTGGTTCCTTGCTATAATGAGGAAGCCAGTCTTGATTTATTTTACCAAGCCATCAAAAAGCTCCAGACTGAGTTTAGTCAAGTTTATCTAGAACTTATTTTGGTCAATGACGGTTCTAAGGACCAAACCTTAGCAAAGATGAAGACCTTGCAAGCAACTGACCCTAAAAGGATTTCCTATCTTTCATTTTCACGAAATTTCGGTAAGGAAGCGGCAATTAAAGCGGGCTTAGAGGTTGCCAAGGGTCAATGGGTGGCTCTCATGGATGCCGACCTGCAAGATCCACCGGAACTACTTAAAGAGATGCATGAAACTTTGGTAAGTGGGAATTATGATGTGGTGGCAACTCGCCGGAAGGACCGTGCCGGGGAACCGCCCGTTCGGTCTTTCTTTGCCAACCTTTATTATAAGCTGAATAATTTGATTTCTGATGTTAAATTAGAAGAAGGGGCACGTGACTTTCGTTTGATGACTCAAGAGGTTGTCCAAGCGGTGATTTCCTTACCTGAAATTAATCGTTTTTCCAAGGGGATTTTTTCCTGGGTGGGCTTTAATGTTGCTTATATATCCTATCCCAATGTGGAACGGTCAGCGGGTGGGTCGTCCTGGTCCTTCCAAAAATTGGTGTCGTATGCCGTCGAAGGCTTGATTTCTTTTTCTGATATGCCCTTGACCATTGCTAGTGTCTTAGGTTTTATCTCTTTCTTGTTTGCCTTGATTTATGGGGCTTATATCTTCTTTCGGACTATCTTGTTTGGCGGTGACGTTGCGGGTTGGCCCACCTTGGTTGTCCTGGTTTCAGGCTTGGGTGGCATGCAGTTACTATGCCTAGGTATTCTAGGTAAATACATCGGTAAAATATTTATCGAAAGCAAACAACGCCCTCTTTATATTATTAAAGAAGCCGTCTTAAATGATTCTGATAGTCTTTTGGATACTGAAGAAGTATAAGAAGATAAGTAAGTTAAAATAAAGAAAATAAAAAGCGGAAGTAGGACTAAAAGTCTTGCTCCCGCTTTTTTATGATTTAATGAGTGGTCTTAGTGAGTAAACGGCTCAAATTATAGGCTAAGGTTTCTAGATTCTTAGGCCCTAGGTTCAGGGCATGGGCAAGACTCTGAGGTCTGGGATTGATGGAAAAGAGAGCAGTAAACCCAGCCCGGTAAAGGGGAATTAGGTCTTGGCCCAGATGACCGGCAATCCCAATTAGGGGAACTTGGTATTTATTGGCAAGCTGGGCGACCCCCATGGGCGCTTTACCAAAGAGCGTTTGACCATCAATTTTATCTTTTCTATTTACTTAATAGCTGTTCTGCATAAGCTTGGTCAATTACTTGCCATTGTCCTTTCACCGTTGCAGTGGTTGCTTTTTTAAATTTATCGATAGCAAAATCCATTAAAGATTGATTGAAGTCGACCAGAACTTGATCATCACTCAAAAGGTACAGTATTTTTCGTTGGTCTCCTTGTTTGTAGAAGAACCGTCCCTGCACTTGGGCATCTTGTTTTTCCTTGGCCAAGAGCCCGTCGGTTAAAAGTTTGACAATCTCAACAATCCGATCGTCTAAGTCATCTTCAAAAATTTGAATTTTTTCGACCAAATAGGCTAGGCTAGGGACTAAGCGAAGTTGGTAGCTCCTTGGATCGCTAATTTTTTCCTTAAGGATGACCTGACCTCTAGCTAGAGCTTGTTCTTGGTTTTGGTAAAGGCCAGGATAATTGATTAACATATAATTTTTATCAGGGTTATGGTAAACAAATTGGCTTTCTAATTGCCGTTTGGCACCACATTGGTCACACTCGAAAAGAAAGAGTTTGTTATTTTTTAAATCTGCAACTGCTTGGGAATTTTCACGAGTGTTAATGTATGTTTCTAGTTCTTGTTGACTGGGATGGTCACAAACTGGACACCGTAGTTCAATATTTTTAGACATAAGCCGCCTCCTAGATAATAGATATATTTAGCCTATCATAATTTAAGCTTTTTTTACATACAAAACTTAGTTGCTATATCAGTGTAACTAAGTTTTGTCTCACTCTGTCTTGCTTAGAGATTTTCTTTACTTATTAGGCGACTTAAAAACTATATTGAAACCGCATTCTAGATAGGGTATGATAATTTTATTGAGAAAAGCACCTTAAGATGTTGCGCCTTGCAATAAAAGGCAGTCAGATACAGATGGCACCAACTTAAGGAGAACAATATTATGATGAGACCGATTGTAATTGCTTAGAGAGCATTTGTTTGAATCATTGAGTGAGTAAGTTCATTCTTAGATTCATTCAAAAAATATATTTAGTTGCAGGAATATTTATAGGGTAATAGCGTCACAATGTGACTGCACCCTCTTTATCAGCTGTGCAGGAGCGGACAGATGAAGCGGAAATCTGAGATTTTCTACTTCTAGTCCGTTCCCTTTTTATGCAAGATAATGTAGCCAGCCAATGGTTTATGTTATAATCTCTATAACTATAATGACGCTCGAGTGGGGTGAAGCAATGGTAAATATGAAAGAAAATGCAGGTAAGTACGCCGTGAGCCATGTACGTGATGGCATGGTGGTTGGTTTAGGGACGGGATCTACCGCTTATTATTTTATAAAAGAATTAGGACAGCAAATTGCTAATGGGGACTTACAGGCAATTCGTGCAGTTGCCACTTCCAAAGAATCCTTTCAGCTCGGTTTAGACTTTGGAATTGATATGGTCCGTATTGATGATGTTGAAAAAGTTGATCTCCTAGTGGATGGGGCTGATGAAGCAACCCTAGATTTTAATGGAATAAAGGGTGGTGGTGGCGCCCTCCTTTATGAGAAAATCTTGTCTCTCTATAGTGACAGGGTAATTTGGATTGTGTCTCAAGATAAGATAAAAGATAAACTGGGGGCCTTTCCAATTGCAGTTGAAGTGATTAAATTTGGTGCCTGGAAACTATTTAAGACCTTCCATCAGGCCGGCATGAATCCTAGTTTTCGTAAAGCCGGTAAGGATAAACTTTATTGTACCGATGCTGACAACTATATTATTGACCTTCACCTCGGTCCAACCGATGATATTCAACGACTGGCTTTTGAATTAAAAAATATGGTTGGGGTAGTAGACCACGGCCTTTTTCTTAATATTGCAGATATGATTATTGTGGGAACCAGTGATGGTAATATTGATGAACACCATAAAAAATTAGACGGGAGCGTTTAACCATGCGAATGATTGACTTAATCGAGAAAAAACAAATGGGCCAAGCTTTGACTCAGGATGAAATCCAATATATCGTGACTAATTTTACCAATGAAACGATTCCTAATTATCAAATGGCTGCTTTTATGATGTCGGTTTATTTCCAAGGAATGTCTAAAGAAGAAGCGGGATGGCTCACCATGGCTATGGCTGAATCAGGCGACCAAATGGACTTGTCTGCGATTGAAGGGGTTAAGGTAGATAAACATTCCACTGGCGGAGTGGGAGATACTACCACTATTATTTTGGCCCCTCTAGTAGCTGCCTGTGGTGTCCCAGTTGCTAAAATGTCTGGTCGTGGCTTGGGTCATACTGGTGGGACCATTGATAAGCTAGAAGCGATTCCTGGTTTCCACACTGAAGTTCCAGTAGAGGATTTTATTAAACTAGTTAATAAGAATAAGTTAGCGGTCGTGGGTCAAACAGGTAACCTAACGCCTGCGGATAAGAAAATGTATGCCTTGAGGGATGTCACTTCAACGGTCCAATCGATTCCCTTAATTGCCTCTTCCATTATGAGTAAGAAAATTGCGGCTGGGGCGGATGCTATTGTCTTAGATGTTAAGGTCGGCGATGGAGCCTTTATGAAAAATGTGGACCAAGCCCGTGAATTAGCCCAGACCATGGTATCGATTGGCCAAGTTGTAGGCCGTCAAGTCTTGGCAGTGATTTCTGATATGAGTCAACCCTTAGGCCGGGCAGTCGGAAATGCCCTTGAAATTCAAGAAGCGATCGATACCTTAAAAGGTCATGGTCCCCAAGATTTAACCGACCTATGTTTAGTTTTGGGAAGCCAAATGTTAATTGCAGCGGGCGCTGCTGATAATTTAGAAGTGGGTAAGGCAATGTTACAAGCTAAGATTGACGATGGGTCTGCCTTAGCTAAATTTAAGGATTTTGTCCAAGCTCAAGGGGGGAATCCGGCCGTGGCTGATGACCCTAGCTTGTTACCTCAAGCTAAGTATAAAATAGAAGTACCCGCTCCACAGGCAGGATATGTCACTGATTGGGTGGCTCATGATATAGGGGTAGCAGCCAATTTATTGGGTGCCGGCCGAAATACTTTAGACGATGTGATTGATCCTGCTGTGGGACTGATGGTTCAAGCTAAGATTGGGGATTATGTAGATCAAGGACAAAGTCTTGCCACTATTTATGCTGACCGTGAACAGGTAGACGATGTGATTGAAAAAATTCTGGCCGCAGTAACACTAGGCGAAGCAGTTAAGCAACCGACATTAATTATCGATACGATAGGTCATGTTTAAACTAAGATAGGATAAAGGAGGGATATTTATGTTTAAGGATAATTTAAAACGAATTCGCTTAGAACATGACATGTCCCAAGAGGATTTGGCTCAGGTGATGGCGGTTACGCGTCAATCCATCTCTAAATATGAAAAAGGGACAGCTGAACCAAGTTTTGAGAAACTAGCTATTTTAGTTGATTATTTTAACCTATCTTATGATGATATTTTAGGTCAGGAAAAGAAGCAGCCAGCCAAAAAGGCTAACTTGTCAGGACAGGCTAAATTAATCAAAACAACCAAACCCCAACCACAATTTATCATGATTCAAAGTAAGATAGACTCAGATGTTAATGAAGCTTTTTACGATTTTGAAATCATTGAGAAATATGCCTATGCTGATTATAAGCCTGACGCTCTTTTGGTCGGCTTACAACCGCATTCTTTTTTCAAAGCGGTGAAAAAAGACTTAGCCTGGTACCGGAGTGTTGACCAAGCTCAAGCAGAAGTGGCGGCGATTAAACAGGCTATGGCTGCAGGACAGCTGCATTATCAATTACAATATGATGTTCGTGTGAAACGACGCGGTTTCTTCAGTGTCCAATATGAAGAATAATAAAAAAGAAAACATTCTTATAGGATGTTTTCTTT
>NZ_AENN01000012.1:0-41828 GCF_000183205.1 Eremococcus coleocola ACS-139-V-Col8
CAAGTGACAACTTCTATATGTTACCATCATGTTAAACGTTTGTCAACAAGTTTTTTTATTTATTTTAAACTTGTTTATTTTCGTTCGCCCTTTGTATCGGCAACAGATAGTATAATATCACCTATTCTAATTCATGTCAACGATTTTTTTAATTTTTTCGTATTTTTTATTTTTCTTCGTTTTCCAGCTTTATTCTTACTTCTACGAGGTTTAGGGTATTTAAATTCTGGCGTTTCTTCCAAGGAATTGACTAGATTTAGGGTATTTAATAAAGGAGGTGCTTTATGTGGTTAGTTTTAGTTTTTGTAGCCGGCTGTTTTTTGGGATCCTTAGAATTATGTTTAGTCCATCGATGGAATCACTTATTTAGTTTTTTTCTGGGTCGATCTGTCTGCGATTGCTGTGGCCGCCACTTATCATGGCGAGAATTAATCCCTATTTTTTCTTATCTTTACTATCGCGGTACTTGTCCCGACTGCAAGCAAATAATTAATCCCATTTACCCCCTAAGCGAGCTTACACTTGGACTTATCTTTTCTATTGTCTACATATATTTTAACAACAGCCTTTATTATTACTTATTCTATAGCATATTATTTCTAATGATCTGTTTTGATTTAAGCTATCAGTATATTCCCGACTTATTTCAAATAGGCCTTTTCATTCTCCTTTTTTATAATTATTTTACTTTCAGGCTTCTTTTTATTTCTTACCACCATTTCTTCATTCTATTTATTTTGACGATACTTTATTTCTTTTTTACTAACTATATCGGCGGTGCAGACCTTAAATTGATTGGAATCCTATGTGTCTGTTTACCTTTTGAATTTATTCCTTATTTTTTCTTTCTTGCTGCATCAAGTGGACTTTGTTGTTGTTTAATCACAAAGGTTAGACAGATCCCCTTCGTCCCCTTCCTTGTATTAGCTTTTCTGCCTTTACATATTTTACTTCAAATATAAAAAGACCAAGCAAGAAACTTTCTTGCTTGGTCTAGATTTATTAATAAATTAATCAACCGAAACTTCTTCAGTTAATTCTTGTGCAATATCCGTTAATTCTTCCTCATGAGTTGAAGTTTGAATATCACGGTAACGACGCATACCAGTACCAGCTGGTATTAGCTTACCTATGATAACATTTTCCTTCAAACCAATTAGACGGTCTTTGTCCCCACGAATAGCCGCATCAGTTAAGACACGTGTCGTTTCTTGGAAGGAAGCTGCTGAAATAAAGGATTTAGTTTCTAGAGCAGCCTTAGTGATACCGAGAAGAACTGGACGAGCTGTCGCAGGTGTTTCGCCTGACATAATGGAGGCCATATTGGCTTTAGTAAAGTCAGCAATATCCATTAAGGAGCCAGGCAAGATATCAGTTGATGCTGGATCCATTACACGGACTTTACGTAACATTTGACGTACCATTACTTCAACGTGCTTATCGCCAATTTCTACCCCTTGGCTACGGTATACACCTTGAACCTCATCTAATAGATAAGTTTCAACAGATAAAACATCCGTAATCCGGAGTAATTCTTTTGGATCAATTGAACCTTCAGTCAGTGGTTGACCCCGTTTAACAGTGTCACCTTCCACAACTTTAAGACGGGCTTGGAATGGCACATTGTAAGTACGCGTATCGGTAATACCCTTAATAGTAATATCTTTAGTACGATCTGAAGCTTTTTCTTCAATGGATTCTACCGTACCAGCTACTTCAGTAATGGTTGCTTGACCTTTAGGATGACGGGCTTCAAAAATTTCTTGGATACGAGGCAAACCTTGAGTGATATCGCCACCACCGGCAACACCACCGGTATGGAAGGTACGCATGGTTAACTGAGTACCTGGTTCACCGATTGACTGTGCCGCAATCGTTCCGACCGCTTCACCGACTTCAACTTCAGCACCTGTGGCTAAGTTACGACCATAACAGTGTTTACATACACCGTGGTCTGTGTCACAAGTGAAGACAGAGCGGATCGTTACGGCTTCAATTCCAGCTGCAACAATCTTAGCTGCAGTATCTTCATCAATTAATTGATTTGGTCCGATAATATCTTGGCCAGTTTGAGGATCTTTAACCGTTTTTTGAGTATAACGGCCGATTAGACGTTCTTCCAGTGATTCAGTCACAGAATTACCGTCCATAATCGCACGAACTTCTACACCTTTATCAGTACCACAATCATCTTCACGGACGATAACATCTTGGGCTACGTCAACTAAACGACGAGTTAAGTAACCAGAGTCAGCGGTCTTCAAGGCCGTATCGGTCATACCTTTACGGGCACCGTGAGTTGAGATGAACATCTCCAAGACGGACAAACCTTCCCGGAAATTAGAAGTGATTGGTAATTCAATAATCTTACCAGATGGGGCTGCCATGTTTCCACGCATACCGGCTAACTGAGTAAAGTTAGAGATATTACCACGGGCACCTGAATCAGACATCATATTGATTGGGTTAAGCGCTGGAAGAGATTCAACCAAGTCATGTTGGATTTGGTCTTTTGCTTTTTCCCAAGTTGAAATAACGCTTTGGTAACGTTCATCTTCAGTAATTAAACCACGACGGTATTGCTTAGTAATCTTTTCAACCCGGTCATGGGCATTTTCTAAAATTCCTGGTTTAGATTCAAGACGGATAACGTCCGCAACCCCAACTGTAATACCAGACCGTGAAGAATATTTGTAACCTTGATTCTTCAATTTATCTAGCATTTCAGATGTTTGCGTTACTTTGAAGCGTTTGAAGACTTCAGCGATGATGTTTCCTAAGTCTTTCTTCTTAAATGGTCCTACAATTGGCATAGCTTCAATCGCTGCCTTCACGTCAGTTCCTTTTTCTAAGAAATACTTATCTGGAGTTTTTTCAATGAGATTTTCATTAGACGCTTCATTTAAATAAGGGAATTCCACTGGCATAATTTGGTTGAAAATAATTTTACCAATGGTTGTCACCATAAGACGGTCTTTTTGCCAATCAGTAAATGGTTTACCTTTAATTGCACGGGCAGGAATTGCAACACGAGTATGTAAGTGAGCATAGCCATTTTGGCAGGCAATTTCAGCTTCTTCAACAGATCCAATTACCATACCTTCACCTTCACGGCCAGTTTCTTCAAGCGTTAGGTAATAATTACCTAAAACCATATCTTGAGAAGGGGTAACAACAGGTTTACCATCTTTAGGGTTCAAGATATGTTGTGCGGCTAACATGAGTAACCGAGCTTCAGCTTGGGCTTCTTCGGAAAGTGGTACGTGAATCGCCATTTGGTCCCCATCGAAGTCGGCATTGTATGCTTCACAGACTAAGGGGTGAAGACGAATCGCTTTACCTTCAACCAAGGTTGGTTCGAAGGCTTGGATACCTAAACGGTGGAGTGTCGGTGCCCGGTTTAATAGAACTGGGTGTTCCCGAATCACTTCTTCAATGACTGGCCAAATCCGGTTATCTTGAGTTTCAATCATCCGTTTAGCTGTCTTGATATTGCCCGCGATTTCACGGTCAACTAATTCTTTCATGACAAATGGCTTGAATAATTCAATGGCCATTTCTTTTGGTAAACCACATTGGTACATTTTTAGACTTGGTCCAACGACGATAACAGACCGCCCAGAATAGTCTACCCGTTTACCTAGTAAGTTTTGACGGAAACGACCTTGTTTCCCTTTAAGCATATGAGAAAGAGATTTTAATGGACGGTTACCAGGACCAGTTACAGCACGACCACGACGACCATTATCAATCAATGAATCGACTGCTTCTTGAAGCATCCGTTTTTCATTTTGTACGATAATATTTGGTGCACCTAGATCTAATAAGCGTTTTAACCGGTTATTCCGGTTAATTACCCGACGGTAAAGGTCATTTAAATCAGACGTTGCAAAACGACCGCCTTCTAATTGGACCATTGGGCGTAATTCAGGTGGAATAACTGGTAAAGCTTCCATAACCATCCAAGATGGTTTATTACCTGAAGCCACAAAGGAATCCAAAATTTCCAAACGACGCACGGCACGGGTCCGTTTTTGACCAGTCGCAGTCTTTAAGATGTCTCTAAGTTCGGCTACTTCAGCTTCAAGATCTACTTTTTCTAATAAGTCTTTGATTGCTTCAGCACCCATCTTAGCCACAAAACGGTTGCCATATTCCCGACGTTTTTCCCGGTATTCAGTTTCAGTTAATAATGATTTAGGTTCCAAATCAGTATCGCCCGCATCAATCACAATATAAGATGCAAAGTAGATGACTTCTTCTAATAAACGTGGACTTAAGTCTAAAACTAGACCCATCCGACTTGGAATACCTTTAAAGTACCAAACATGAGTTACTGGGGCAGCAAGTTCAATGTGTCCCATTCGTTCACGACGCACTTTAGCGCGGGTTACTTCAACCCCACAACGTTCACAAACCCGACCTTTGTAACGGATCCGTTTATATTTACCACAGGCACATTCCCAATCTTTCGTTGGGCCAAAAATTCGCTCGCAGAATAAACCATCTTTTTCTGGTTTCAAAGTACGGTAGTTAATGGTTTCTGGTTTCTTTACTTCACCATAAGACCATGAACGAATTTTTTCTGGGGATGCCAAACCAATTTGCATAGATTCGAAATTGTTTACATCTATCAAAGGGCCAACCTCCTTATTTTTTAAATGATCTGGGAGCGGGACAAAAGTCCAGCCCTTCATCATTTCATTAGCCAATATTATTCTTGATCATCATCGGTCAAAGCGGCAGTGACTTCTTCTGGGTCGTCTACCTCTTCTTCCGCGAACTCTTCTTCAAGTTCTTTATGTTCAGCTTGTTTTTGTTCTTCTTTGAACTTCTCTAAGGCATTGAAGTTGACTACGTCATCTTCGTCTTCATCGTCTTGGAGGTCGATTTCTTGATCATCTTGATCTAGTACTTTTAGGTCTAAACCAAGGGCTTGTAATTCTTTTACAAGGACACGGAAGGACTCAGGAACGCCTGGGCGCGGAATTTGTTCCCCCTTAACAATGGCTTCATAGGTCTTAACCCGACCAACCACATCATCTGACTTATAAGTCAAGATTTCTTGGAGGGTATAGGCTGCACCGTAAGCTTCAAGGGCCCAAACTTCCATTTCACCAAACCGTTGGCCACCAAATTGAGCTTTACCACCCAATGGTTGTTGGGTAACGAGTGAGTAAGGTCCAGTTGAACGAGCATGGAGCTTATCATCAACCATGTGGCCTAATTTCATCATGTACATAACCCCAACGGAAACCTTACGGTCAAACGGTTCACCGGTCCGACCATCATACAGAATGGTCTTGGCATCTTCAGCCATACCTGCTTCTTTAACAGTTTCCCAAACATCATTTTCATTGGCCCCATCAAAGACTGGTGTAGCAATATTGATACCTAGAGAACGAGCAGCCATACCTAAGTGAAGTTCAAATACTTGTCCGATGTTCATCCGAGAAGGAACCCCTAATGGGTTCAACATGATATCAACTGGAGTACCATCTGGTAAGAATGGCATATCTTCTTCTGGCACGATAAGGGAAACAACCCCTTTATTACCATGACGTCCAGCCATTTTATCCCCAACTTGAATCTTACGTTTTTGAACGATGAAGACCCGAACGAGCATGTTAACACCTGGTGATAATTCATCGCCATTTTCACGGGTGAAAATCTTAACATCGTGGACGATACCGCCACCACCATGAGGTACACGTAGCGAGGTATCTCTTACTTCACGGGCTTTTTCACCAAAGATAGCATGTAATAAACGTTCTTCAGCTGATAATTCAGTTACACCTTTAGGGGTAACTTTACCAACTAGGATATCACCATCACGTACTTCCGCACCAATGGCAATAATACCGTCTTTATCTAAGTATTTAAGGGCATCTTCACTCACATTAGGAATTTCACGCGTTATTTCTTCAGGTCCTAATTTAGTATCACGAGCTTCAGATTCATATTCTTCAATATGAATTGAAGTATAAACATCATCTTTAACTAAACGTTCTGACATGATAATGGCATCTTCATAGTTATAGCCATCCCAAGTCATAAAGGCGACCAGTGGATTTTGACCTAGAGACATTTCCCCATTTTGCATTGAAGGACCATCCGCAAGAATATCACCTTTTTCAACTTGTTCACCGGTTCTAACTAATGGACGTTGATTGTAGCAAGTACCCGCATTAGACCGGGCAAACTTAGTTAAATGATAAGAATCAACTGAACCGTCTTCGAGTTGAACTTTGACTTCATTGGCATCAACGTAGATAACCTGGCCATCACGTTTACATAGAAGGGCAGCACCAGAGTCATGGGCGGCTTGATATTCAATCCCGGTTCCGACAAATGGAGCATGTGGTTTCAAGAGTGGCACAGCTTGCCGTTGCATGTTAGCTCCCATCAAGGCCCGGTTGGAGTCATCATTTTCTAAGAATGGAATAGACGCTGTCGCAACCGAAACAACTTGTTTCGGTGACACATCCATATAGTCTACCCGCTCAATTGGGATTTCCAAGTTTTCATCCACATAACGTGCCATAACCGTTTCATTAGCAAAGCTACCATCTTCATTTAACTTAGAGTTAGCTTGGGCTACCACATAGTAATCTTCTTCGTCAGCAGTTAAGTAATCAATTTGATCCGTTGGTTTATGGGTGGCTTTGTCCACCTTACGATATGGGGTTTCAATGAAGCCATATTCATTAATCTTAGCGTAACTTGCTAAGTTATTAATCAAACCAATGTTTGGACCTTCTGGGGTTTCAATCGGACACATCCGACCATAGTGAGTATAGTGAACGTCACGCACTTCATAACCAGCCCGGTCCCGGGTTAAACCACCAGGTCCTAAGGCAGAAAGACGACGTTTATGAGTCAACTCACCCAATGGATTGGATTGATCCATGAATTGAGACAATTGAGAAGAACCAAAGAATTCTTTAATTGCCGCTACTACTGGACGGATATTAATTAATTGTTGCGGAGTCATTGAAGAGGTATCTTGTAATGACATCCGTTCACGTACCACCCGCTCCATCCGAGAAAGACCGATACGGAATTGGTTTTGTAGCAATTCACCGACAGACCGAATCCGACGGTTACCCAAGTGGTCAATATCATCAGACACACCAATACCATAATCTAAGAATAGATAATAGTTTGCAGAAGCAATAATATCAGCTGGCGTTAGAGATCGTACATCTGGCGTGATATTACCATTACCAATAATGTTAATCACTTTCTCAGGGTCACGCGGAGAGTAAACCTTGATAATTTGCACATCAACCGGTTCACCCAAGACTCCTTCTTCTGAAGGATATAATGTTACTAAGTTGATATTATTTTCAAGATAAGGAATTAAAGTATCCATCTTATCATGGGTTAATTCAGTACCCTCAGGGAAGATAATTTCACCCGTTTCAGGGTCAGCAAGGTTTTCCGCCAAGGTTAATCCTTGTAGACGGTATTTAAGATTTAATTTTTTATTAATTTTATAACGTCCAACAGGAGCCAAGTCATAGCGACGTGGATCGAAGAAACGAGCAATTAATAAATTACGGGATGATTCAGCTGTCTTAGGTTCGCCTGGTCTTAGACGTTCATAAATGTCTTTCAAAGATTCTTCAATCCGAGAATCAGCAATATTTTTATGAACATCTTTATCAAGGGTTGCTTCGAGTAAGTCAGATTCCGTAAAGATATCGATGATTTCTTCATCAGATTCAAAACCAAGGGCTCGAATTAATTCGGTCATTGGTAATTTACGGGTTCGGTCGATCCGGGTATAGGCCACACCTTTAGCATCCGTTTCGAACTCTAACCAGGCACCCCGGTTAGGAATAACTGTCGTAGTGAAGGTATGACGGTTTTTCTTATCAACCCGGTCATGGAAATAAACACTTGGTGAGCGGACTAATTGAGAAACAATAACCCGTTCCGCCCCATTAATAATGAAGGTTCCCATTTCGGTCATCATTGGGAAATCACCAAAGAAGACTTCTTGTTCCTTAACTTCTCCGGTTTCTTTATTGATTAAGCGCAAAGTAACATAGATTGGTCGAGAATAGTTAGCATCATGACTACGTGCCTCATTGACATCATATTTAGCTTCCTTTAAAGAATAACCAACAAAATGTAATTCTAAATTCTCTGAGTGGTCAACAATTGGAGAGATATCATCAAACATCAATTGTAATCCTTCATCCAAGAACCATTGATAGGAATCGGTTTGGATTTCAATTAAGTTTGGCATCTCAAGAACTTCATGAATACGTGAATATGATCGACGTTCGGCTTTCTTACCATATTTAACAATATGATGATGACTCAAGCTTTTCACCCCTTTATTTATTAAGACCCAGAAGATGTTACGATTTGTTTACAAAATTTACATTTCATTAACAAAAGCGCAATTACCCCGAAAAAAAGACAAAAAAAAGACAAAAGTCTATGCTCTTACTTGGCACACTCTTTTGTTTTATCCGGACGAAGCCTGGCCTGGACAATATTTCAAGCCATTCTTCTACATCTAATTAATCTTTACATCTATTAACAATACTACATTTTTAATAAAAAAGCAAGCCTCCCTTTAGGGGGACCTCTCTAATTTTTAGTTAGATTCACTTGAATATAAATGCGCATCTAATTATCATTTCTAGTCGCATCCCAATAAGCTTGAATATCATCCACCGTAATGGTAAAGGAAGAAAGCTCATTATATGTTTCCCCATCTAAAAGGGCAACCTTGCCTTCTGGCCCCTGATGCCAACTGACTGAAACAATATTCCCCTTATAGGCAAAAGCATTCCAAGTAAAGACCGGGCCCCCTTGGTCGAGATGATAGGTAAAATTCCCCTTGCCATTCTCTTCCACGGATGAGTAATTGCGAATGCCTTGATCATCTTGGAAATCATAGGATTTCCCTACTACTAGACTATCCTTCGGTAAAATACTAGAATTGGTCGTACGTAAGTACTTTTCAAAATCAGCAATCGTAAAAGTTTGGTCCCGATTCAAATAAAGAAAGCTTAAATCTTTTTCTATAGCATCCAAATTCGATACAGCTGGGGTAATTTGATTAACATCGTAGTAATATGCTAAAGCCGGTAAGCCATAATGAATTCGGATATAGCCCTCAATAAGTGGAGGATCGTCTACGGTTTGGTAAAAGTTATCTTCCAGCAACTGAACTAGCTTAAATCGAAATTGATTGGGTTCCTTCAGCAGAAATTGCCATTCATCCGTTGAGACATTGTGCAGAACCACAGCATCATTATAGTCAGCCCCTTCAGCCGGACCCCACTGATAGACTTGGTCATCAATAGTCACTGTTCGGTTCTGCTCATTAGGGTCGGCATTGCCACCTAAAACTTGTTGATAATCTTGAGCTTGTCCCCCATAGTCGACTAAGAACTGAGCGAATTCCTTAAATATATCATGACCATCTTGAGAAAGTAAAGGCTTGGGTTGACCATGGTCATCTAAGGTTAGCTGGTCACTATTTGACTCTGAATTTTCTTCCAGACTCCGACCACCGCTTTCTTGCCCAAAATTTTCATCTACCGCTTGACTTAAAGCAGCTAAATCTTGGTTACGAGTCGGATTAAAGACTAAAAAATTACCCTCCATCTGTTCCGCAACTAAAGTTTGATAACCGTTAGGTCCCGTCACCATTAAATAAGTAATCACTCGCATAGGCGGATTTTCTTTATCATAAGTTGAATAAATAGCATGGACCACATATTGGTCATCCGGTCCTGCCTCATGGGCTAAGACTGGGACCACATGTTGGTCGCCTACCGCCATATCTTGAAACATATCACGGATACTATAACCAGCGTGATTAAAATCATCCATCTGGTCACCAGGATAATAGCGAACATATGATTGTCCCATATTGACCGCCCAAGCGGTAAAATCTTGGTCAAGCTGACCATACCAGGCCTCAGATTTAATCATCTGGTCTAAGCCGACACTCTCTGCCAAGACAAGCGGCGTTCCTGAAAAGAAAATTAAACCTACAGCTAACCCAGCAATAATTTGTCCCCATATTTTTTTCATAACCTCACCTCAAGATAAGTCTATCATGCTAACAAACAAGAATACAAACACTTTCAAACCGGTAACAAAAAAGACCGGCTTACAAATATGCCGGTCCTACTTTATACTGATTCTTTTGTACTCACAAGAATCCAGTAACCCTTGTCTTGTTTTAACTTGGTCACATTTCCAAAACTTGCTTGAAGATAGTCCATCATAGAAGGTGCTCCTTGTTTCTTTTGAATGACTACCCAAACTTGGCCACCTGGATTTAAATACTTATAAGCCTGATCAACAAAAGCCTGAATCACAGCTTTACCTGCCCTAATCGGTGGATTGGTGATCACAAAATCAAACATGACATCGAGATTGATACTCGTCGCATCCGCTTGAAGCCAAGAAATTGATTCCACCCGATTCAAGTCTTGATTAGTCTGAGCCAAATTCAAAGCCCGTTCATTTAGCTCAACTCCCACTAGGTGAGCTTGGGGATATAGCTTGGCTAGGGCGATGGTCATAGCACCATAGCCCGCACCCAAATCTAAGATTGATTCAGCCAGTTGCACTTCTTGAGCAAAAGTCTCAACTAATAAATGAGAGCCAAAGTCCATTCTCTGTTTTGAAAAAACTCCATTATCTGTTGTGAAATGTAAGTCAAGACCTACCAGCTTCACTTCAATGGTTTGTTGATTACTCTGGCTATGGGGTGTCGCCGTATAATAATGGTCTGCCATAAACTCCTACCTTTCTAACAAATAAGGGACATAATCACTTTTTCTCGGCAAATAAACCAATCGAGCTAGGTTTTACGTACAGAGGTAATTAAAATAATCAGACCCACAATAAACACAATGGCTGATACCGCAAGCAGAACTAAATTGGATAAATCACCCGAGTAAGGTAGAAATCCAAATAACTTATCCTCTTTAGATTCAAAAACCAAAGAACTTGTCACTCGGTCTAATGAACTTGAAGATACAGGAATCAGCGATACCTGTCTCAAAGAAGTTACCGATTCATCCTCACTCTCTGAATTATTTGAATCATTAGAAACTGAAGATAAGGACTCCGCTGTATAGTCGATGGGGGTTATGGTAACCGTCTTAATTCCTTGGGCCTCATCAATTGTTTCGGTGAAATCATGCGAAGGTCTTGTTTGCGCTTCAATGATGGAGCGAATTTTATCGGGAAATTCCCCATTTTCATCACGTTCAATGGTATAAGTATGAGGTAGACGAGCCCCCTTATAGGTTAAACGGTGCAGACGCTCATTGAAATCAATATCGGGGGTATTTACTTGATAGCGAATACCCAGGATAAGGTCATACACTCCATCCGAAACCATCCAGGGTTCATAGTCAAAAAATAAATCTGGATAGGTATTCATAATTTCATTTCCTAACTGGTAAGCTTCATCAATACTAGAAAGTTCTGCTCTAGCATAAAATAAAATATATCGTTTACCTTCACTGGCATCATCTGCATAATTCAAGGTAACCATATAGCCATCGCTAGACCCAACTGGCTTTTTTTCAACTTTAAATTGATTTTGAGCATCCGGATCCTCTTTAATGAGTTGAATAAAAGTATCAGCCTCCCCTTGACTAGCAAATATATTCTTAACAAAGGGGAGATAAGGAATATTTAATAAGTCAGGCGTTTCAACATTCGACGCTTCATGTGAAGTGCCTCTATGCTCCGAATTACCAGTTTCCTCTGATTCATCAGCACTTGATGATTCCTCGCTTGTTTCTCTTTCAGGGATGGATTCTGAGATACTTGTTTCAATCTCACCTGAAGATTCAGGCATACTCGTCGATTCTGGATTTGACTCAGGTAAGGATCCACTCGTATTATCTTGGGCAAAGACCAATTTATTTCCTTGCATATACATGATTGAAGTTTGTAGACCAAAACTAGCCATTATAAGCATAGTAAACAAAGAAATGACACGCTTATATTTCTTAAACATTGTCCCAACCTTCCATTTATCTGTTATAATCACTCACCATTTTAGTATAAATACTCTTATTAAGCAATTATATCTTATCCCAACAAAAGTCAGTAGATAAAAGTCAAATTCTAGCAGTAAAGATATAATTTAAAGTTAATCTATACAATTAATTTACAAAAATCTGTTATACTTTATCCATACAGTAAGATATTGGAGGTCTCTCATGATAAAAGTATTTGCATCCGATATGGATGGGACGCTATTAAATGAATACCATGTCCTAAGTGAACGAACTGTCAAAGCCATTAAGGCTTTACAGGCAGCGGGCATTGAGTTTATTATCGCAACCGGTAGAGCTTATCATTCTGCCTTACCCTTATTAGAAGCTAACGGGATAAAGTGTTCCTTCATTACCCTAAATGGAGCCGTCCTATGGGATCAAGAGGGTAAAATTCATAATCCAACCCCCATCGAATATCAAGAAGTCCTAAATATGGTGGACTATTTAAAAACAAACCAGATTAATTACTCTTTCATGTCGATGGATAATATCTATATCAAAGACAAAGCAGCCCACCAAACCCGTATGCGTAAATTCTTCGAAGAAGAAGCAAAGCGTAAAAAAGTCGATCTATCCGAAATTTCACAAGCACAGCTAGTTGCCAACGAAAAATACCTTAAATCTTTAGATGAATATGATTTAAATCCTGACCATAGTCCAATGAAAATCATGATTTTCTCAGACGAAGCCCAAGTACTTCAAGACTTTCAAGCACAATTTGGGCAAATTTCAAGCTTGGATATTACTTCTTCCGCCCCAGATAACTTAGAAATCACCCATAAAAAAGCCCAAAAAGGGATTGCTATTCAGGCCTACCTGAAAGAAAAAGGAATTAATATGGACCAAGTGGCTGCCATTGGTGATTCGCTCAATGACCGGTCAATGCTCCGCATGGCCCGTTACTCATTTGCTATGGAAAACGGGGTTGAACCAGTGAAAAAAATCGCTAAATACTTAGCCGCACCCAATACCCAGGATGGGGTCGCTCAAGTTATTGAAGCGATTCTTGCTGGGGAATATCAATAGGTGAATTAAATGAAAAAAGCTTATAAAATAACTTGTCTCTGCTTTATTACTAGCAGCCTAGTTGCTTGTGCTAGCTCAGAAAATACGACTTCTAACAAAAATGAACCAGAAAAATCTTCTATCAGTATGATTGCCTTTGAATCAGGTCAGGAGTTATTAGAAGAAAGTCCATCCGAAAAGAAAGCAACTTATGAAAGCCTTGACCAAATCAGACATACCGATGGATCTTTAGCTGACCAAATGTCCTTTAGTCAGATTCAAGCAATTACTAGTGAAGAAGAGTTAGCTCAACGAATGAAAGCATCAGATCAAGAACCATTTATCCTATACTTAGGCTTTGACGAATGTCCTTATTGCAAAGTATTTAGTCCCAAAATCAATCAACTCGCCAGTGAGTTAGATGTGACCCTCCATTACTATAATACCCATACCTTTGATGCCACTGCTTTGGCAGACAAGCTAGGAATTGAAACCGTCCCCCATGCTTTTATTATTAAAGACGGTAAGCCCGTCGAATTCGTTAACCAGAACTCTGACATGCAAGAACTTGAAGACTTCTTACGTGACTTTAAAGCTTTATAAAAAAACAAACCCAGCTTAGGATTGGGCGCTTCAAGCGAAACCATTTAACCTAAGCTGGGCTTTTTTATTTTTATGGCAAATAAAAAGAGACCGAATAACCGATCTCTCTTTAAACTTAATTATTTAAATTAGTTTTCTTTTTTGAATTTAGGAGCAACTAGTCCTAATCCAGCTAAGATTGATAATGCAGCAGCACCGAAGATTACTGAGTCAGAAGCTTCACCAGTTTCTGGTAATTTTTCGCCACCTTTAGCAGCTGGTTTTTCAGCTTTTTTACTTTCATCTTTCATGTCATTAGATGGTTTTTTAGACTCTTCTGGTTTTGTAGACTCTTCTGGTTTTTTAGGATCTGTAGGAGCTGGAGTTTCTTTTTCAGCTTCTTTACGCATTTCATCGCGTTCTTTAACTAATTTGTCTAATTCTGCTTTAGTTTTATCATAAGCATCTTGTAAATCTTTTGAATCTTTACCAGTGATATCTTTAATGATTTCTTGTTGTTCTTTGTTTAAGTTAAGACGGCTTGGATCAGTAGAGTTAGCTTTAGAACCAACTACTAATTCATGTAAGTTAGCTTCTAAGTATGCTTTTTCATTGTATAATTCAGCTAATTTAGCTTTTTCGTCAGCAACTTTAATTTTTGCTGCAGTTAAGTTCTTAGTAGCTGTATCAAGTTCAGTAGTCGCTTTGTCTAAATCTGCTTTAGTAGAGGTTACATCAGCATCAGTTTTCTTAACAGCTTCTTTAGCTGCTGCTAAGCGATCGTTAGCTTCTTTAATTTTAGCATCTACACCGTATACATCAGAAACTTTGTATTCACGGTTTAAGTCAGCCATCTTAGTTGTATGAGCTGCATTTGCTGCTGAGATAGCATCATCAGCTTTTTTGTTAGCTGCTGCTTTTGCATTTTCTTGTTCCATTACTTTTGAATTATATACATTTGTAGCTTCTGTTAAAGCAGTAGCTGCTTGAGCAGCTGCTTGTGCTAATGCATCTAAGTCAGCTTCTGAGAAAGGAGCTTTTTCAGCATCGGCTGCAGCAGCATTGGCTGCAACAGCATCGGCATGAGCTTTATCAGCATTAGCCTTTGCAGTTGTTGCTTCTTCCATTGCGATTCTAGCTGGTTCAGCGATGGCATTTGCTTCTGCAAGTTCAGTTGCACGAGTTTGTTCAGCTAAGTCAATTGCACGTTGTGTTTCTTCAGCTAAAGCGTCAACTTTCTTAGTATATTCGCCGTATTTTGCAGTTAAATCATTTAATGCTTGGTTAGCGTTAGCTAATTCTTTTTTAGCTGCTTCTGAAGCTGCTAAAGCTTTTTCGTAAGCTGCTTTGGCACCATCGTAGTCACCTTTAGCTGAATCGTAAGCTTTTTGAGCTTCTACTAACTTTTCATCTGCTGCTTTAACAGCTGCTTCTTGAGCTGGTAATTTACCTTTAACTTCAACGATTTTTTGAGAAATTTCAGGTAATAATTTAGCATATTGTTCTTGAGAAACATTAACTAATGTTTGGTATTCAACATTATCTGCATCTTTGTAATAAGCATTTACTGCTGGAGTAGCAACTGCTGCTAATGACATTGCTGTAGCTGATAAAGCTACTAATTTAACTAATGATTTTTTCATAAGTCTTTACCTCTTTCTTTTCCTAAATAATAATGTGTCTGCTTCAAAACCTAAGAAACTTAACTTCATAAGAATATTAACAAATTCTTAAGAACTTTGCAAGGCTTTTTCTTAATTTTTTTAAAATTAATTTAAGTGTCTTAAGAAATTCTTAATATCTATGAAATTAGGCCACTCGTTTGGCTGACAATACTTATTATATATAATTATTTAATAAAGTAAAGTATTTCTTAAGGCTTTCTTAATAACAAACAGGTAACAGAATATATATATCCTGTTACCTATTTGTAATATCTTATTCTGTCTGGGGAATAACAATCCGAAAGACCATCTGGTCTTGATCAATCAAGGCATAGGTCTGGCCACCATGGGCATGGACAAAGTTACGGACGATTGATAAGCCTAAGCCTGATCCTGGAATATCATTGGTTCTAGATTGATCTGCCCGGTAGGCCCGTTCAAAGATCATTTCTAATTCATCTTCGGCAATGAGGGTCCCATTATTACGAACTTCAAAAACCAGCCATTTAGACCCCGAGTATTTCGCCTTTAGTAAGGGAATATTATTAGGACGGCCTGCTAAAGTCTTATAATTACAATTGGAAATTTCACGAGCTATCAGGTGAATGACTGTGGCTCCATGCCCATATTTGAAGGCATTGCTAATTAAATTAGCAAAGATACGAGCAAACTTATCCGGATCCAAATACGCTTGGATATCATGTGGCTCAACTTCTACCGTTAAGTCGATTCCTTTTGCTTCCGCTTCCCAGCGAAAATCAGCCACTACTTGCTCCATAAAAGCTTCTAGCGGAATATCCACCTGATTAAGACGAATTAAGGTTTGTTGCGACCGGCTATATTCAAAGAAGTCATTGACTAATTCTTGCATCCGACCTGTTTTACGTAGGACTATGTCCAAATATTTATCATATTCTTGGGGACTCAGGCTATCTTTATTCTTTAAGAGATCTAGGTATCCCACAATTGAAGTTAAGGGCGTTCTTAGATCGTGACCCACATTGGTAATTAATTCATCTTTTGATTTTTCTAATTCTTTTTTTTCTCGGAAGGAATCTTCAATACTATCCAACAGGTTATTAATATTCTGTGCAACGACATGGTACTTATCTTTCTCAGATACTGGAATTCGTTCTGAATAATGACCCTGGGCAAAATAGTCAATCTTAGCCAAAATCGAATCTAAGTGTCGTTTATTTAGAAAACGTTTGGTACTCCAGTAAGTATATAAGACCAGAATGACAATGTAACTGACATTAAATCCCCAAATGGTCGATTTATACAGATTCGGAGTATCAATAATCCAACGCCGAATCCGGGTCTGTAACTCAATATTCGTCGGGGTGGATAGAAAGCTTTTATAAGCGGTTATTAATAGTAAGAAAATAATTGATACGCCACCCGCAACAAAAATAATATGGGAAATGATTTCAAAATTACTAATCCGTTTTTTAATGATTCGCTTAAACATACTAGCCTACAATCTTATAGCCTAGGCCCCAGACCGTTTTAACGATTTTTTCACCATTGGTGGCTGCTTCTAGCTTATCCCGTAAGTGGGAGACATGGACCATGACGGTTTGAGAAGATGGTTTATTACCTTCGGGCCAAACTTCTTGCAAAATATCTTCCGCTGAGAAAACTTGATTTAAATGGGTAGCCAGTAAATAAAGAATATCAAATTCAGACCCTGTCAATTGTACATCTTGACCGGATAAGGTGGTTACAGTATGGGAATCTTTTTCAATAGTTATGGAGCCTACTTCCACCTTGCTAGTGTCTTTAGCTTGAGGGGGTTGATTTAGAAGCTGTTGCCGGCGGAATAAAGATTTAATGCGGGCAATCACTTCTAAGGGGTTAAAGGGCTTGGCCACATAATCATCGGCTCCAGCAAAAAGACCGGTAATTTTATCCGTATCAGTTGCCTTTGCTGTTAGGAAGATGACTGGGAAGTTCAAGCCTTGTTTCCGGATTTCTTCAAGAACCTCTAAACCATTTTTCTTTGGCATCATGATATCTAAGAGAACTAGGTCTATATCATCATTCTTAGCAATTAAATCAAGAGCTTCCACCCCATCAAAAGCTTGAAGCACATCATAACTTTCATTTTTTAGATATATGGTAAGTAATTCAACAATTTCTTTTTCATCGTCAACTACTAGGACACGCATAACAATCATCCTTTCATTTCAATTTCTACTCCATTATACCTTATTTTTAATCAATTCGTCTTTAACTAACCTTATTTAATATAACTGTAAGTTATTTTCAAGCAAAGAAAAAACCAACCCCACTCGGAGGTTGGTTTATTGTTTTAATTTTCGGGTGAAAATTATTTAGCTTTAGCTTCGCCGCCAGCTTCAGTAATAGCTGCAACTAATGCGTCAGCGTCTTCTTTAGAAAGACCTTCTTTAACAACAGCAGGAGCGCCATCTACTAAGTCTTTAGCTTCTTTTAAGCCTAAGCCAGTAGCTTCACGAACAGCTTTGATAACTTTGATCTTAGCAGAACCAGCAGAAACTAATTCTACGTCAAATTCAGTTTTTTCTTCTTCAGCAGCGCCACCAGCAGCTGGACCAGCAGCTACAGCAACAGGAGCAGCAGCAGAAACGCCGAATTCTTCTTCGATTGCTTTTACTAAGTCGTTTAATTCTACAACAGTTGCTGCTTTGATATCTTCGATAATTTGTTCAATATTTAATGCCATTTTAAAATTCCTCCATTTTATATGTTTTTAATTATTTACTTTCAATGACAGCGTTAAGGGCATAAGCCATCTTAAGCGCAGGAGACATTTGTTGTAATACAGATGCAGTATTGCGGATTGGAGCTTGTAATACTTGCGCCAACATCGCAAGGAGTTCTTCGCGTCCAGGCATAGATGCTACTTGGTTGATTACTTCAACGTTCGCTACTTTACCTTCTACTAGACCACCCTTGATACTTAAGTTTTCAGCCTTTTTAGCAAATTCAGAAAGGATCTTAGCAGGTGCTACGATGTCTTCTGATGAAAATGCTACGGCAGTAGGTCCTGCGAAATATTCGTCAAGGCCTTCAATGTTTGCATCCTTAGCTGCACGACGTAAGATAGTGTTCTTTAACACTTGCATTTCAACGCCTGCTTCACGTAATTGTTTACGTAATTCAGTCACTTCAGCAACGTTAAGACCTAGATAGTCAACAACAATCACAGATGCAGAATTTTGTAATTTTTCAGAAATTGCAGCTACTTGAGCTGCTTTTTCTTCAACGGTTACTAATCCTCTTGCCAAATCTTTTTCACCTCCATAAAGTTGATAGAGATTTTTATAAATAAAAATCTCTATGCCACCTTAGACATAGAGATAGATTCCTGATTATTATAGGAACTTCCTCGGTAAGAAATTAAGGCCGGGGCCACTTACTGTCTACGGTCGTTTAACACAGATAGTATTCTAATGGAAATACTTCTATGAGTCAATACTTATTTGTATTTTATAATGCTGCGGCAGCAACATCTAATTTGATACCAGGTCCAAAGGTAGTTGTTAAAGTTAAGCTTTGGATATAAACACCTTTAGCAGATGCTGGTTTCAAACGTAAGATTTCATTATGTAAAGCTTTGAAGTTTTCAACAAGTTTGGCATCATCAAATGATACTTTACCAATTGGAACACTTACAATACCAGCTTTATCGGCACGGTAAGTTACTTGACCAGCCTTGATATCAGTCACGGCTTTAGTTACATCCATGGTAACTGTACCGGTTTTAGGGTTTGGCATTAAGCCTTTTGGTCCTAAGACCCGACCTAAACGACCTACTTGACCCATCATGTTAGGTGTTGCCACCATCACATCGAAGTCTAACCAACCGTCAGAAATTTTGTCGATTAAGTCAGCTTCACCAACGAAGTCTGCGCCAGCGGCTTTAGCTTCTTCAGCTTTTTCACCAGAAGCGATTACGACTACGGTTTGAGTCTTACCAGTTCCGTTTGGCAACACCATTGCGCCACGGATTTGTTGATCTGCTTTACGAACGTCAATATTTAAGTTATATGCGACTTCAACGGTTGCGTCAAAGCCAGCAAAGTCGATTTCTTTTGCTAATGCAACTGCTTCACTTGGTGCGTAGAATTTTTCGCGATCTACTTTTTCAAGGGCAGCTTGATATTTTTTGCCTTTTTTAGCCATTATAATTCCTCCTATACTTGTGGTTTTAGCGGTACTACCTCCCACACCCGATAGACACGGGGCGAGAAGCTGCGATTATGCCTAGTCTTCGACGGTGATACCCATTGAACGGGCAGAACCTTCGATCATACGCATGGCAGCTTCTACGTCTGCTGCGTTTAAATCTTGCATTTTTAATTCGGCAATTTCTTTGACTTGTTGACGAGTCACTGAAGCTACTTTTTTCTTGTTAGGTTCGCCAGATGCTTTAGCGATTCCAGCAGCTTTTTTCAATAGAACTGGAGCTGGTGGAGTCTTAGTAATGAATGTAAATGAACGGTCTTCATATACATCGATTACAACTGGGATAATCATCCCATTTTGATCTTGCGTACGAGCGTTGAATTCTTTACAGAATCCCATAATATTTACTTGTGCTTGACCTAGGGCTGGACCAACTGGTGGAGCGGGGCTAGCTTGTCCCGCAGGGATTTGTAATTTCACTTGGTTTACTACTTTTTTAGCCACGAAAGTTTCCTCCTTATAAATTATATTCGTGATGTGGTTTGCGGAATCGACGATTCCTCCCACTCATTGTGCGTACATGCGCACCGAAATAGTATAACATATCTAAAGACAATAGCAAGTAAAATATATTTATTTATAGAAAAAGCTCCAAGTTTCCATGGTTTTGCACACCTAGGGGAGCTTGGAGCTTAATTTTTTTGATAGGGATTAATTAACCATTGGCCAAACGTTTTCTCAGATAGGAAGAGAAGAACTCAACAAACAAGATTAAGACCACTAAGCCAACCAGAATCGCACCAACTTGAGTCCACCGGTTAGAAGACATAGCGAACTTCAATGGCGCCCCAATCCCACCGGCACCTACCAAACCAAGGATGGTTGCATCCCGTAGGTTCATATCATAACGGAAGATTACGGTTGAAATAAGGGAAGACCAGAGCTGAGGAATAATACCACAACGAATTTTCTCAAAGGTATTACAACCAGCCGCGTCTAAGGCTTCTAGAATAGACTTATCAATGTCATCAATGGTTTCACTGAAAAGCTTGGTTAACATTCCAATGGAAGTGACCGACAGGGTCATGACCCCTGCGAAAGGTCCTGGGCCAGTTACCCGAATAAACATCAAGCCGTAGACAAAACCAGGGATGGTCCGAATGGCCATAACGAGGACCCGAGTAATAATCACAACTGGCATCGGTACCACCTTACTGGAAGCTAAGAAGGCTAATGGGAAGGAGAAGAAAGCTCCAACCAGCGTTCCTAATAGGGCAATTGCCATCGTTTCAATTAATAGATAAGGTACTGATTGCTTAGTCATATTAAATAGGAGTTCAGGATCTGGGTGCAGAATCCCTTGCATAATACTAACCGCAAAGGTAATCCCCTTATTAGCAATTCCCACTTCATCAATGGTAGACCCTGACCAAACAATTAAAGCTACAACCAAGAGGGTCCAGAAAATTGTTTGCAGACGATTAGTATCTTTCTTTTCATACATTTCATTTATACGTTCAATCATCATGCCACCCCCTAAGTTAATTTACTTCTTAAATAACGACTGGTTGTTTCGATAACCCCCACCGTTATGAAGAGACAAAGTAGAATCATACCGACATTTTCATATTCACGCCAACCTAGGTTTTCATCTAAGATGAGCCCAATCCCACCAGCACCAACATATCCTAAGATCGCCGCATGACGGACATTTCCTTCAAAGGTATAAAGAGCCACTGATAGATAAGCTGGCAAGACTTGAGGTTTAATTGCTCCCAAAAAGCTGTAGAGTTTATTTGCCCCTAAAGCTTCCATGGCTTCATAAGGTAACATGTCCGCAGTTTCGATAGCTTCATAGAGTTGTTTAGCCACGAAAGAGAAGGTAAAGATTGAAATAGCTAAAGTACCAGCGAAGGTAC
The DNA here is from genome assembly GCF_000183205.1 of Eremococcus coleocola ACS-139-V-Col8. Classification (NCBI taxonomy): domain Bacteria; kingdom Bacillati; phylum Bacillota; class Bacilli; order Lactobacillales; family Aerococcaceae; genus Eremococcus; species Eremococcus coleocola. Next base: position 21,403 of record NZ_AENN01000012.1, read on the forward strand.
CCAAACCAAAGATATAGGTCAAGATAAGGGCAATGACCAAGGTTGGTAGGGTCCTTACTAAGGATAAGAAGAACTTTAAGAAACCAGTGATAAACCGATTTTTGGTTAGGTTCGAAGCTGCCCACATAGCGAAAGGAATTGCTAAGAGCGACCCAATAATAGTTCCTAACACCGACATTTTAATCGTATCAAATAAGGGCGGTAAGACATCTTTAACAAAGTCAAAAGCAGGTGGATACATCCGTTTTAAAATAACAAAGAACTGATGGCCACGTTTTAATAAGACACTTAAGTCAAAACAGGTTAATTTGGCAGAAAGGTAAACTAAGACCAAAACCACTAAAACTATTAGCCAGGTTAAAGAACGTTTTTTATAAATAACTTTCCCATTGGGTAAGGTAATGGCTTGCGGTTTTAACCAAGACTTTGAAGCTTGCGACTGATTATTCGCCATGGTGGGCCTCCTCCGTAGCAGGTGTCTGACCCTTATAAATATGGTTTAAAACTTCAGGGGTTACTTGGTCTGATGGGCCATCATAAACCACAGCCCCTTCTCTAATCCCAATAATCCGATCACAATACTCCAAGGCTAATTCCACATGGTGGATATTAATTAAAATAGTAATATTGTCATCTTTATTAATATTCTTAAAGTCTTGCATAACGACAGCGGCAGTGACTGGGTCGAGTGAGGCGACTGGTTCATCGGCTAAGATAATGCGAGGGTCTTGCGCCAAGGTACGGGCTAAAGCTACCCGTTGTTGTTGTCCCCCAGAAAGTTGGTCAACCCGAGTATAGGCCTTATCCAAAATACCTACTCGGTCTAAAGCTTCTAGGGCTTTAATTTCTTCTTCCTTCTTATAGTAACCAAGCAAGACGCGCCAGAAGGGTAGGTCTGGCACAAAGGCAGATAGGACATTGGTAATAACCTTTGCCCGGGTTACCAAATTAAATGATTGGAAAATCATCCCAACCTTACGACGGAAACGCCGTAATTCTTTCCCTTTTAAGGCGGGAACAGAGACATCATCAACTTCTAAAACACCTTCAGAAATAGGGTGCATTTTATTAATCGTACGAATCAAGGTAGATTTACCAGCACCCGATAATCCGATAATACCAATAAACTCCCCTTGTTGGATTTCTAAATTCACATCTTTTAAGGCTAACACATCATTGCCATAACGTTTATAGACATGTTCAAACTTAATCATATTGTTCTCCTTTTAATACCTTTCAATAACTTAGCGAAAAAGGGAGCGGGCAAGAAGCGGAAATCATGCGATTCCGCTTCGTATGCCCGCCCCCGCAAGGCTGATTAGGATGAAATAAGTTGCAAAGCAAGGCGGTTTCATCCAATCAACTACTGCGCTTAAAATCAGTCTATTCATAAAATGATGGACATAACTATCTCTTTGCCCAGTCAGTTTCCCCTAAGTTAATTATTAAATTATTCAGCGTCTTTATCTTGTTCACGCAAGATCTTTTGAGCTTCACGTTCTGTATCATAGTCTTCAGAGGTTGCTGGTTGGTAACCTTCATGACTATAAATAGCAATAACTTCTTTACCTTCGTCAGTCTTAGCAATGTTGATGAATGCATTAGCAACGGCTTCTTTTAATTCATCTGTCATTACTTCAGAGTTTTTGCTGACAGAAACAGTATCGTTATAAACGTTTGGAGTTATACCAATTACATTAGTTTCTTCCCAAATGCTCTTTTCACGACCCATATCTTTAGTCCAAGCTTCAGCATTGTCACGACGTAAGTCAGCAAAACCAACAATGATATCCACTTGTTCAGAAGCTAAACGAGCCACTGAAGATGGGTAAGAGTCAGATTGAACAACATTTGATAAGTCAGAGATTTGTTTACCATCAAAGTTTTTACCTAACCAGATTGAAGGGTAGATATAACCAGAAGATGAAGAAGATGACATAACAGCCCATTTAGCTGAATCTAAATCTTCCCAAGTTAATTCTTCACCGTCATTAATTTTTTTAGCTAATTCTTGACCTTTTTCAGAAGGACCAGCGATAATTAAGCCTTTGTAGTAAGTAACTTGTTCGTCACTTTGTTCAGTTTCTTTACCATCGTTCCAGTCAGCTGGATTTTCAGAGTCTTTTGAAAGACCTTTACGAGTAGAAGTTAAAACAACATCTACATCATCTTCAAATAAGACATAAGTACCACCAGGAATTAAACCAACATCGATCGTACCGGCAGCCATACCTTCACCAACAGCTTCATAAGAAGTACCTACTGAGATTTCAACATTCTTCACATCGAAACCTTCTTTAGCCAATTCGTCAATTAACAATTGTTTAAGTGGTTCAGTTGCAGTAATAATTTCTTCTGGATCACGAGAAGGTACAAAAGCAACACGAAGTGTATCAATTTCTGTTTTGTCTTGAGCAGAAGCATCAACAGCAAATAAGTTAAAGAAGACAGCAGCGACTAAGGATAAGACCATTAATACGTTAAAGGTTTTTTTCACGGATTTTCCCTCCAAATATTTGATAATTTAATTGTAGCTTACACAATATGGTTAAACAATATGTTAGGGCTTTTCTTTACACAAAATTTACATTTAATTGAATTCTAATCTAAAATTCGAATGTTTTAATCTGAGCTAGTCTTTAGCCAAATCATGATTCGAAATAATTTGCGGCATAATTCCTAAACCAACCGCACCAGGCCCCCCATGAACGCCTAAAACTGGTGTCAAGTATCCAATCCTAAAAGGAAAATTGATTCCTTGTTGGATAAGATAGTATTTCACTGCCAAAGCTTCTTTTAAGGCATCTCCGTGAGCAAGCGCAATTACGAATTTATCGCCAAATTTAGCTTGAGCCGATTGAACAATTTGTAGCCAATGCTTATAGAGACTCTTTTGGGTCCGGACCTTGTCAAAAACCTGGACCGACCCATCTGGTGAAAAGTAAATCAAGGGCTTGATACCCAAGACATTGCCTATAAAGGCTTGTGCTGTCGACATACGACCACCCTTGGCAATAAATTGTAAATCTTCCACGACCACGTAAATTTCAGATTGATCGGCTAACCAAGTTAACTTACTTGCAATTTCATCGCTTGTATAACCTGCATCAGCCATCAAGAGGGCCTGGTGGGCCATATTTTCCATTATAAACGAAGTTCCTTTGGAATCGATGACATAAGTGGCTAGTCGGTCTTGGTAATCTGATGCCACCATTTGCACACTTTGGTAAGTCCCTGAGATCTGAGCGGCCAAAGTAATCACAAAAACCGTATTGTAGCCATCCGCTACTAGTTGGTCAAACAGGTCATAAACCTGGTCTAATCTAGGCTGTGAGGTCTTGGGTGGTTCTGGACTATGGCGTAACCGTTGATAGAAGTCATGCATCACTTGGTCATCACTGACATCTTCATAAATATCACCCTCAGCAAATAAAAGAGACAGACGCAGGATATAAAAGTCTGGGTCTGCCATTAATTGTTTGCTGGGAGTTGCGGTAGAATCAACAATAACTGCTGTTTTCATTTATGAGTCTCAATCCTTTTTACTAGTTTTATTTATCCTAATCATAATTAAGAGGAGCAGTAAGACTAAAGCCATCGCCCCCATTAGAATATATTGGCGGGCACTAGCAAATAATTGAGTTAATATTGCTAAGCTAGAAAATAATAAGGTGATAAAAATCATAATAGCCACAACCTGCCATTCTTTCAAACCTAATCTCAGTAGGCGATGATGAACATGATCGTGGTCAGCCACTACAATCGATTTACCCGTCATGAAACGGCGAAGCACCGCAAAAAAAGCATCAAATAAAGGGACCAGATAGATTAAGACGGGGACTGCTAAAGAATAGAAAGAGGCATTCTTTAAATTTGTCACACTCAAACTTGCATACATAAAGCCAATAAACAAGGCTCCAGTATCCCCTAAATAAATCTTGGCTGGTTGCCAATTAAAAGGAATGAAACCCAGGATAGCTCCGCTTAAGATCAGTAACATGACCAAGATAGAAAGACTTATTGAAATTGAAAAAAAATATGTCGTGACAATTAGGGTAATCAGTGAAATTAAGGTGACTGAACTCGCTAATCCGTCCAAACCATCGATTAAATTAATGGCATTCGTCATCAGAAAAATCCACACCATGGTTAGTAAATAGGTTATTATTTGAAATAAACTATCTGACACAGTGGGTAAAAGGGTCGTCGAAAAAGAGACGTTTGCCCAAAAGTAGATAATATTAGCCGCTAATAAAACACCTGCACTTTTCAACCACGGTTTCAGATTATATAAATCATCTAAAATACCCGTAATTAAGACTAAGGTAGAGGCAAGAAAGAGGGCTAAGAGCGACTGAACTAAAAAAAAGCTAGGATTAAAGAAATAAAAGGCGGTCCAAAAGGCAAAATAAATCCCTAGCCCGCCTAAGGTTACGACTTGCCGATGATTTTTTAAATCATGAACATCTTGATCATAAACCTGACTCTTCTTTCCTAACCAAAGTAAAAGAAGTGAAAAAATAGTCGCTAAAAACCAAGCTAAGGCCGCATATGAAAATAATGGTCCCACACTTTTCCCTTCTCTCTAACACTTGTTTCTACAGGTCACTATAAACATTATAAGGCAAATCACGTTTATGTTGTGATTTACGGTACAGGTCTTCAATCCGTTCTGCTTCTTTATCCGCGATGGCTTTACCTATGAGATAATCATCAATGGCTTGATAAGATACACCTAAGGCTTGTTCATCAGGCAACTGGGGTTTATCTTCTTCTAAGTCAGCTGTTGGCACTTTTTCATAGAGAGCCTTGGGTGCTTCTAAATAAGCCAAAAGTTGCCGTCCTTGACTTTTATTCAACCGCCACAAAGGCATAATATCCGCTGCACCATCACCAAATTTAGTATAAAAACCGGTAATGGCCTCAGCCGCGTGGTCAGTTCCTACAACTAAACCTTGATTGTCGCCCGCTACCGCATACTGAGCAATCATCCGTTGCCGAGCCTTAATATTTCCTTTATTAAAGTCAGATATTTTCATACCTTCATTAGCCTCTACTGCAGCAACAACTGCATCCGTCGCAGCTTTAATATTAATGGTTAGCTCTTGGTCTGCTTGAATAAAGTCTAAAGCCATTTGGGCATCATCTTCATCTGCTTGTAAGCCATAAGGGAGACGGATGGCGATAAAACGGTAATCTGCTTGACCAGTTTCTTGCCGCAATTCTTCAACGGTTAATTGGCATAAACGACCGGCTAGGGTAGAATCTTGTCCGCCAGAAATACCTAGGACTAAACTCTTTAAAAATGGACGATCCATTAAGTATTGTTTCATCCAATCAATGGACCGTCTCACTTCTTGCTCAGGGTCGATACTAGCTTTTACTTTTAAGCTTTCAATAATTTGTGCTTGTAAGGGTCTCATCTTGTCCTCCTTTAAGACACGTTATTTTTTTCTAAGCGGTCGACTTTGACTTGAATTTTCTCACGTAAGGCTTTAATACTCGCCATTTTTTCATCGTATAATTTTTGTGAAAGATCGACAGGATATTGTTCAGGATTTAGGATTCGTTTATATTCATCCCATAAAGCATTATAATTCTTAGATGCATAATCACGGATTTGATTAATTTCAGGTAATTCGTAAGTAACTTGACCCTCTTTCATGACATCAATTAATAAAGGACGCGCATCAAAATCTCGTACGGTTTTATTAATATAAGTATGCACTGGATGGAACATGAATAATTCATCCATTTTATCAGGCGCCTCGTCATCTAGGGCAATATAGTCACCTTCAGACTTACCATCCTTATTTCGGGTAATCCGCCATACTTGTTTAACCCCTGGTGTGGTCATTTTTTCAGCATTAGAAGAAATTTTCATAGTCGGCATCATCACGCCATTTTTATCTTCAATTGAAACTAATTTATAAACCGCACCTAGAGCTGGTTGGTCAAAAGCAGTAATAATTTTGGTACCAATACCCCAGTCATTGATCTTAGCTCCCTGCATCCGTAAGTTCAGAATGGTCTTTTCATCTAAGTCATTTGAGGCAACAATCCGCGCATCTGTGAAGCCAGCTTCATCGAGTTGTTCCCGGATTCGTTTTGATTGATAAGCCATATCACCTGAATCAATCCGAACACCAATGAAGTTAATCTTATCGCCCATTTCTTTGGCAACTTGGATAGCCGTAGGTACCCCAGACCGCAAGGTATCATACGTATCCACTAAGAAAACTACATCTTTATGGGTTTCAGCATAGGCCTTAAAAGCCTTATATTCATCACGGTAAGCTTGAACTAAAGAGTGGGCATGGGTCCCAGAAATTGGAATACCAAAAAGTTTACCAGCGCGGACATTTGACGTGGAATGGAAACCACCAATATAAGCCGCACGTGTCCCCCAAATAGCAGCATCAAGCTCTTGAGCCCGACGGGTTCCGAATTCTGAAACTTTGTCGCCGTGACCCACCACTGACCGAATCCGAGAAGCTTTGGTCGCAATTAAAGTTTGATAGTTAATAATATTTAAAACTGCTGTTTCCACTAATTGACAGTGTCCTAAGGGACCTTCAATCTGCATTAAGGGCTCAGAAGCAAAACATAGTTCACCCTCTACCATAGACCGCACAGTTAGTTTTAGTTTAAGTTCTTTCAAATAAGCCAAGAAATCATCTTGATAGATACCCGTTTCCTTTAAATAAGCTAAGTCTTGGTCTGTAAATTTAAGATTATTAAAATAATCTAGTACACGTTCTAAACCAGCAAAGATAGCATAGCCATTTTCAAAAGGGTTCTTCCGGAAGAATATCTCAAACACAGCATTGCGTTGATCCATCCCAGTCTCCCAGTATGTCTGGAGCATATTAATCTGGTACAAGTCAGTGTGGAGCATTAAACTATCATCTTTATATTCTTTCATGGTTTTTTCCTTCCATTCTGCATACTCAATTAACCGTAAAACTTTTTACTATTATACCATATTTTGTCGCAGTGGTTGATTGGATGGAAACAACTTAGCGTCCCAGTAGTTGAGCGAAAATATGAGCTCAACTACATTTATCCAAGTGCTCCAGCAAGCGAAAATCACAGATTTTAATGCTTCTGTTCCGCCCCCTGTACTCCCTTTACTAAATAAAAACGAATCCTATTTGAGACTAGGCTTTTTTGCCCAACCCCAAAGAGAATTCCTTATCTAGCTACTATCTGGCAGAGAAAGTCTATTATCCTCTCACTGCCTTAACTAAAGCTTCTTTCAAATTACTTTCAATTTGTTTCAATTCACCTTCTGCTTCAGCACGGGCCTGACGTGCATTATTTTGAATGGAAATCGTTTCTTCAATCGTAGTGATTAACTCTTCATTCACCTTTTTCAAAGTAGCAATATCAATGATAGACCGTTCTGCTTCTTTAGCAGTTTCAATCGTATTTTGCCGTAAATTCTTCGCATTTCTTTCCAACAATTCATTGGTGGTATTGGAAATATCCTTTTGCATTTGAATGACCTGGCTTTGCCGGTTCAAGCCTAAAGCAATCACGACTTGTGACTTCCATAATGGAATGACATTATTTACCGCATCCGTCACTTTATCCACCAATAACTTATCATTATTTTGAATTAATTTAATTTGGGGTGCGGTCTGAATAGCTAGAGTTTTTGAAGTTTTTAAGTCAAAAATCCGTTTTTCAAAGCGATTAACCGTATCTTCAAAATCTTTAACTACTTGCATAGACATTGGCTCATTTGAAGATTGTGCCTCTGAATACAATTTAGGAATGGTTACATCCTTTAATTCACGGACTTTTTCTTCCCCAGCCACAATATATAATTGTAGTTCTTGGAAATAGTCAACATTCTTTTCATACAATTTATCATATGTCGCAATGTCTTTGAGTAAAGCCATCCGGGAACTTTCCAATTGAGCTTGAATTTTATCTATTTGGGTCTGCATCACATCATATTTAGCTAAATATCGGTCTACGGATTGACGCATATTCTTCAAGAAAGGAATTTTATCCATTAAAGAGTGGCCACCATCAAGGGAAGCAATATCCAAATCCTTAACCTTCACCATTAAATCTGACATTAAATCGCCCACTGGACCGACATCCTTAGATCGAACCTCTGCGAGAATGGTATCTGAAAATTGGGCAATCCCTTTTTGGGTATTGGAACCATAAAGTGCCAATAATTGAGTATCCTGGATATTAATATTAGCCTTAATTTGATCTATTTTTTCCCGTTTATCTGGACTCAATTGTTCAGTTTCTGCCTCTAGTTGATTGATCATAAGGGCAGTCTCTTCTTGAGTTTGAGGACCGGAACTTAATTCTATATGTTTAGCTTGCATGAGACTGTCCAAGGTGATTTCTTTGTTTTCGTTCATATCTTTTCTCCTTTTTTATATAAATCAAAATAAGAAACATCCAATTCACCCAACTAAGGGGCAATACCATCAACTAAATAAGTCATCACATCATAAGAAGGCATCTGCATAATTTGAGTCACATCGCTAGCAAGCCCTGGCACTTTAAATTGATCTTGGTCTTGGGAACCAGACACAATCGTCCGGTAACCATGGTCTTTCCAAGCTAAATCTTGGACCTTCTTATCAGTCAAAGCATCAATCGCTACTTCCGCCTTTTTATTCAAACTAATAAAGATGTGGCTAGACCAAACGGTTGGCTCAGGATACAAAATAATAATATTATCTTTGACACGTTTATACGTTTCTGGATCCTGGACTGAATACTCTAAGAGTTGACTTTCGTAACCAGCTATAATTGGATAAGAACCCGCTCCTAAAGTTAAGAACTGACTAAATAAATCAGCAGAAGAGGTATTCATATAACCAATTGACTGATAAATTTTTTTGAGATCTGGTAAAAGTTCCTTTGCTTGATCCATAGAAACCATCTTATTCCCATTCATGGCATTGGCTAATAGACCCAGGAACATATTGCCCGAGTTAGAGGCAGATGGATCGGTTGTATCTACCAAAATTTCCCCATATTGATTATTCAAACCAATCTTCTGCCAGCTTTTACCTTCAACCATTAATTTAGCTAGGGTTTGCATATCCACATAATGAATCCCATCTCTTACCGTAATAACACCTGCCTTTTTCAAGGCTTCAACCACGGGTTTATAAGAGTACAATACAATCGGTGTGTTGAATATAATCTCATCCTGAGTCGCCTTCCGACCTTCTTGTTTGAATAACTCCAAGGCTAACTGACTTGAAGGAAAAAGATAATCCTGGTCTTGAATGTCGCCCTTGACCATATCAAAGGAGCCCGCTTTACGATAATCAATGGTCAAATTATATTCTTTCTTTAAATAGTCTTGAAACTCTTCATTTTCAAATAAACCAATCTTTTCACCACCCAAGAAACCGGTTAAGTCAACGGCTTTAGGACGATCTGCTTGCCAATAAGTATAAAATCCACCAGCTAAGATAACCAAAAGTAAAATGATTAAACCCCAGAATTTATTCTTCATCGAGATAGCCACCTCCTAATTCCAATGTCTTCTCTAATAATTCTGTTTCAACTTCTAAATCCCGCATACGATTGACATGATAGCCATCCCGTTGATTAGCAAAAATTTTGTCTAAGATTTTTAAGGCCTCAGCCGTTTTGTGTTCAATTTCTTTAAATTTATCCGAACTAATCTGGGCTGCTTCCATTTGTAAATAATTTTGACTAATTTTATTAGCAGTACTTAGGTAATAATCCAAGAAATGACGGGAAGAGGAAATCTCTTTCGGGTTGGCCTCTAAGTAGGTTAAAATACTCGTTGCTTTTTGAATGAGCTGGGCTAGACGTGAACTAATTTCGGCCTGTTTAATTTCCTTCTTAGTTGCTTTCATTTGCTTCACTTGCAGAACACTTGTTTCATATAAAGCTTTCAACTCAGCACCGTTATTTAATTTCTCTAATTCCACATCACCAATCCGTAAGACCGGACTGGCCAATAAATAGACTGCAAAATAAGTTCCCAAACTAATCAGGGTCGCCAGAAAAAATGGCCAAGACAAAAGGGTAAAGGTCACTAAAAAAAACAGAAGACCTATGACTAGCGCTAATAAATTCTGTTTCGTTACTGGCTTCATCTAGTTATATCCTTTCACTTGTTTGAAAGCATTAATTAAATCTTTACGACCATCAAAGACCCGGGCCTTGGTCAAATCGGCTATTTCTTTCATTTTTCCTTCTTCAGCCTCCCCAAAGAGAATTGAGAACATAGGAATATCGACCTGAGCTTGCTGGTAACGCTGGCTTAAGTCTTTGAAGGTCTTGGCCCCGTTAGGCTGACCATCCGTCAAAATTACAATAGCAGGGGAGTAATCCTCCAAGTCTTGACCATAGTCAGAAACCATGGTATCTAGGGCTGCAATAATTCCTTCATACATAGCAGTATCTCCGCCAACAACATAATCTTGCACATACTGGTTTAAATCAACCAATTCTTGGCCATTCCCCTTAGCCACAGTAGCAGCATCAACCATATCTGAAAATGGAATCACCAAACTGATATCTTGCTGGGTTCCTTGTAAGAGATTGGCCTTAGCGTTTTCAGGGAGTAGGACTTGAGCCATGGCTTCAGTCATTTGTTTATTTCCTTCACCCTCCATGGAACCAGAATAATCTAAAACATAGGCGGTGAGGGCTGGCTTTTTGAATTGAGTTTGATAAAGATTTAAAGCCTCTTGAATGACCTCAGCACTTGGCCAACGAATGGAGGAAATCTGTTTATCTACATCGATACCCCAGTCTTTATTAAAAACTGATCTATTTTTTTCCGCCACTGACCCGGTCCGTGATCGTTTCCCAGTAGCTTCGATTTGTAATTGAGCTTCTTCCGACAATAGGTATTCTTGAAAGTCTAAAAACATGTCCTCAATTTTATCTTGGTTATGATCAACATAGGCTAGAGGAGAATCCGAAAGCGCCAAACCATCCACCGGATAAACTATATAAAGCGGTTCACGTTTTTGCTTCAATAGTTCTTGATTGGTTTGAATAATCAAGGTTTCATAGTTAACCATAGCATCGTAATCTGCTTGCAAGAAGAGGTCAACTAACCAATTTGAAGATCCAGAAGAACGATTAACCCCGGATAATAAATCTTTAATTTGACTTTGGTTGGCTTCATCGTTCAAGTCTTCTAAAGTAAAACCTCCTTGACTCTTAGCAATCGCAGTTAAAAAGCCAAGATAGGCCGAGGCGCCTGAATTGGATTGGGTCGCTGATGTCATAGCAAAGTTTAATTTATCAGCCTTGATGGCTTCAATAATATCCGCAATATAGACATCCTTATCCACAAAGCCTAATTCTTCTGCTAAAGATTGTTTAATCCCGAAAACCACCGGTGTAATCGAAGTAGTCGCTGTATGTTTTAATAAATGATGTTGATCCCCCATATTTAACCAAATACTGGAAGCTGGCCAAACCGCATCATAATCAAGCTCACCAGACTGAAGGAGACGCATAATATCTAAAGATCCTAGATAGTCCATGGTAATATTTACTTTATTTTTATTAGCATAAGCTTTAATAATCGGTTCTAGTTCCTTATTCTCCGAACCCGCAACAATCCTCAAAGTTTCACCAGAATACTCCGTCACATTAAAGTCACCTTGGGCGGTCGGTTCATTCTTCTCTTGACACGCTACAAGGATTGACAAAAAGCATGAAATTAATAGAAAAAATCGCAACGACTTACTTAATTTTTTTGCAGATATCTTTTTAAAAGCAAGCATAAGTCTTCCTCCTATATTTTTCTTTGTCACTTAGATTATATCATCAAAGTGTAAGCGTTTGTGTTATTATATTTATTATTTACAAAAACATTACAATTGATAGCAAAAGAGTCTGAAACACTCAAGTTTCAGACTCTTTTATATTTATAAATTTATTGTGCTTTTTGAAGACGGTAGAAATGCCAAGCAATACCTAAGCTTCCTAATAGAATTATAATCCCTAACCAAAAAAGTAAGAGACTGGCTGACCCAAAATCAGAGCCAGGTCGATGTTTAGCTAATACACCTAGCAAGGCCCAAAGAATTGGCACCATGACTAGACCATTGCCATATTTAGCAAAGGCATATAACCCTAAACCGACAATCACCAATATTAGGACTAGACTAGCAAAAACAGCCAAGCCCCCCGTTCCGGGAAATCCCTTGGAGACAAGATAGGTATTAAAGTTAGCAAACGTAGCTACAATTAACCAACCATAATGTAACCCCCAAGGATATTTTAAGGACCAAAGATGGTCACGTAATAGGGGAGTTGCAGAAATCCGCTTCAGACCATCCAATAAACGTTGATAGTAAATCAAAATGATAATTAAAGCAATTAATAGCAAGTCAGAAGACCAAGCCACCAACCACATCATATTTAAGAATAAAATTTGGAGCAAGATGGGTGCCAGAATAGATCGATAAGCTTCCTTAAATGGCGCTGATATCCTTTTTGAAAAAGGAATAAAAAGGGTAACGGCCATACCAAGGTAAATAAGACCCCAAATTGCGAAGGTAAACCCAGCTGGTGCCAACAAATTAAGATACTTATCTGAAATCTCAGCTTGCGAAGCCTTAAAGAAAATTGCCTGGGATGACAGATAATTAAGCAGTAAGTCTAAGATAAACAGAACAGGTAAGCCATAGTCATACCATTTTGGATTTGTTTTCAATGGCACACCTACTATACATTAGTAGGGCGAACTTGAGCAAAGTCTAATTCAGTGACAGTTTCACGGCCCATCATTTCCAAGACGACTTTAAGCCGTTGGGTTTCTTGACTAATTTCTTCGATTTGACCAGAGAAGTTAGCAAATGGACCATCCACGATATCCACATAGTCACCTACAGCCACATCTAATTCAACTGGCGCTGGTTTCATTGGACGATCACCTAAGATAGCTTCAACTTCTTCTTCTAATAGGGGAGCAGGCTTAGATCCAGCACCATGGGACCCAACAAAGCCAGTTACCCCTGGGGTATTCCGCACTACAAACCAAGCATCGTCTGACATAATCATTTCCACTAAGACATAACCTGGGAAGGTCTTTTCAACCTTTGAAGTACGTTCACCATCTTTAACTTCAGTCACTTCTTCTTCAGGTACTTCTACTCGGAAAATATTATCCTCCATATCCATACTTTCTTTACGAAGATCAATATTTTCTTTGACCTTATTTTCATAACCGGAATAGGTATGAAGTACATACCACTCTTTACGTCCTTCCATTTACTTTCCTCCTATTTTCTTGTAAATAAAAAACCTACGCGTCGTAGGTCTAGAAACTTTGCATATTTATTATAACATGTCTGTCATGAAATAACAGTCTTTTATAACTTAACAATCCAATCTAATAAATTAGAAAAAGCAAAGTCTGTTAGTACAAAATATGTACCAAAGAAAACAATGAGTAAGATGGCAATCCAGGTAAAGTTATTTACTTCTTTTAGGGTTGGCCAGGTTACTTGCTTCATTTCACGAAAAACATTCTTAATATACCCCATGATTAGCTCCTTTATTTGGTTTCTTTATGTAAAGTATGTTTATTACAATATTTACAGAATTTTTTAACTTCAATCCGTTTAGTGTGACCTGCTTGGGTAGGCGTCATTGAGTAATTGCGTTGGCCACAGACGGTACAGGCAAGTGCAGCTTTCTTTTGCGGCACAGCAATCCCTCCTTTTTCTCAATTCATACTCTACAATAATATAAAACAAAAGGAGTAAATGTCAAGCAAACTTGACACCCACTCCCTATTTTCACCTAAATTATTCCTCACTTTGGTCAGATTCAGTATCTGAGGACATGGATTGGCTCTCATTATTAGCTTCCGGTAGGGGTTCACCTAAGATGACATGGCGAATAATCGTCGTCGTATAGGCTAACATCCGTGGGTTAGGTTGGTTAAAGGCTTCTTCATAAATTTCAGGCACAGAATCTAACATCTGACCATCCCAGAAACACATAAAATCAATGGTCATCTCATCTAAACTATCACCGGTTGGAACCATCATCATATTAATCGGCTTAGTCTGATATTCCATATAAGATAAGCCCATGACCCGCGGCGCCTCTTGGGCAATGTCTTCAAATGAAGGTAGGGCATCTTGGCTTAACCAACTTTCTAATTGATCATTACTGATTAATTGGTCAGGACTAAAGGCTTCTTGATCCACCAACATAGCTATTCCTGCATAAACTAGTTGATCATTAGAGAAATAAACGATTAATTCAGCCGTATCAGTACCTTCCTCAGTCCCATCTTGGTAGACATATTGAATCACCGCTTCTGTCTCTGACAAGTCTTCTTGCTGGCCTTCAACTTGCGGCTCAAATTGGGCTTGAAAATCCGCTAAACTAGTTCCCACTTGGTCGTTTTCTTCATAGGCATCGGTAAAATCGAATTTTTCGACAATCTGCTTATAATCTGCATATGCTTGTAAGAAAGCCTGGTTCTGTGTCTTATCTTCATTAACCGCAACATCATAAACAGAGGCTTGGTCTGAACTCGCTTCATCTGATACTTGACTTTGGTCGCCTGAGTTATCGGCTTCCTGGTACTCTGTGGTCGTCGTCTCACTTGTAGCTTGACTACTTGACTCTTGGGACTCAGTTACCCATTCTTCCACAGACTCGACACCAACATTCTCTTGGGCAAAACTAATCACCTGATTGAAGCTTAAGCACAGGGCTAGGGCACATAAACTAGCCGGCACTCTTTTCTTAAACATACGAATCTCTCCTTTTGGGCTTTACCCTTATTATAACTAAACACTATTAGGGTTTAAAGTCTGCTTTCTTTTAGCTACCATCAAATTCTAATGTAACCATTTAATAATTTAATCCGACAACGATCATAAATATTCTGCGCTGATTTAAGATTGATTCCTAATTTTTGACTAATTTCCTGATTTGAGAATCCTTGACGATAAAAGATAAAATATTTTCGTTCAAGGGGAGACAAAGACTCAATAAAGTCTGCCACTATCTCTTTTAAGGCTAAGACTCGGTCCGGTGCGTAGGCATAGCTACAAGATAAGGTTTCTGCCACACTCAAGCCCTCTGCATCTTGGTTGCTCGCTTGCTGGTCAAAAGGTATTTCTACTTTTCCTTGGCCCCGCTTTTTTGTTACTCGACGGCGGTTCAGATTAAACATGCGGTTTTTCAGGGCTGTTTCAAAATAAGCCACAAAATAGGCTTGCTTCTTGGGACAAAAATTATTGACACAAGCATAAAGGGTAATCATCGCTTCCTGGCGATAATCTTCATATTCAATTTGATAGCGTTGGCAAAAGTAAGCATATTTATAAACGAGCCCGGAAAGCCGGACCATCAGACGATTAAATAAATCTTCACAAAAATTTTGTTTTAACTGCAGCACTAACTCATCAATACTAAAAGCTCGGGTTGCTTTCACCATCAAGATGTCCTCCTAAGTTATTTAGAGAAACCCTTTGATTGTTAAGTTAAGCTTGAGGATCATTTTCAATTTGCTTACGTAATTGTTCAAGATGGACAAGTTGATTAATTTGCCAAGGGGTCCGTCTAATTAATTTACTCGAATAATGTTGGTTTACATCTTGTTTTATCTCTTGCTTAGTATACTCAATATCCATCTGCAATTCTTTGGCAGACTGGCGTAAAGCCCCTTGTTGAAAGATCATCCATTGTTCGGCCGCATCACTGGTCGCAACCACTACCCTGGTTAAGGCATTTAAATAATTCTGGACCTCACGCTCAATATAAGAATCAGCTGTTTCTCCTTCTTGCGTAAAGACAACCGTCAAATCGTATTCCTGATAACTCTTAGTAATCCCAGGTACGAATTGGGCATCAAAAACCACAATAATATCTAAGTCACGATATTTACTAAAACCTGAAAGTTCAAAGAGTAAAAGGTCGCGTGCTGCTTGTATTTCATCATGTCTTTGCAAATGTGATAATTCTGGCCAAGCCCCAATCATATTATACCCATCGACAAATAAGATTTCTTTTCGTTGCATAAGTTGCCTCCTAAGGCATCGGGATGCGTTTAGATGCAACTTCATACATAATAATACTTGCCGCTACACTGGCATTGAGACTTTGCACATGGCCCACCATAGGAATGGTAATCGTTTGGTCCGCATGGTCCAGGAGTTTTTTAGAGACCCCCTGACCTTCGTTGCCAATAATGACCGCAATCGGTCCTTGCGAATTCCAGCTTCGGATATCTTGGCCGGCCATATCCGTTGCAAAAATCCAAACCCCTTTGGTTTTTAATTGGTCAACGACTTGGCCAAGGTTAGTGACCCGGACCACAGGTATATGTTCTAAAGCACCCGTTGAGGTCTTAGCCACAATCCCAGTCAAACTCGCCGCCCGTCGTTTAGGAATAATAATCCCATGAACCCCTAGGGCATCAGCTGACCGAATAATTGAACCTAGATTATGGGGGTCTTCAATCCCGTCCAAAATCAAAAAGAAAGGTTCTTGTCCCTTAGCCTCAGCTAGGGCAAAACAATCTTCTAAGCTTTGGTAGGCAACTGGTGGCACTGTCACAACCACTCCTTGGTGGTTCTGACCTTGGCTTAAATCATCTAATTTTGCTTTAGGAACTTCTTGAAAAACAAGCTGACGTTGCTTTACAAGCTCTAATATAGTTTGAATTTTATCCCCCGACAATCCTTTTTGAATAAAGACTTTATTAATCGGCTTCTTTTCTTCTAGAATTGTCAAAACAACCTGACGGCCATATAAAATTTCATCATTTTGTTCCTGGTCTATGACTTTATTTACTTGCTTGCCTCTTATCTTTTTCGAGCCGTGTACCATTACTTAGCCCTCCTTTATGCTTGATCTAGTCGTTGAATTGCATCGCTCATTAATGCTTGCAAGCGTTCTTCCTGGTGACTCAAAAACAGCCAGCCCATTAGTGACTCAAAGCCAGTTGCTTGCCGGTAGTCTTGAATGCTAGCATTTTTGGCCTTGGTATTCGCCTTGTGGTTACGCCCCCGTTTATAGAAAGAAATTTCTTCCTCGCTCAGGAACCCATCCTCAGCCAGCCAAGCTAGCATGACTTGAGCCTGACCCTTAGCTCCGACGTATTTAATGGCAGCCCGGTGTAAGTCATTCACACTAGTTAAGCCGCTGGCTAAGACATGCTGACGGACAGCTACTTCATAAATCGCATCACCTATATATGCCAAAGCTGAACCATTTAATAATTTAGCCTCACTGTCTTTCATAAGATTAGCCTCTTTTCCAAGTGGTTCCTTGCGGGGTGTCATCTAAATAAATACCTTGTTCTTTTAATTGATCACGAATTTCATCTGCCCGTCCAAAATCCTTGGCTTTACGAGCCACATTCCGTTCATCAATTAAAGCTTGAATCTCTTGATCTAATAGGTCTTCCTTAGTTTCAAAAACAAGGCCAAAAATAGCTAATAGATCTTTAAATATCTCTTGCATTTTGCTTAAGACTTTTTCTGAAACTACCTCACTTTGTAAATAGCGATTGATTTCTTTAACCAATTCGAAAATCACCGTCATACCATTGGCCGCATTAAAATCATCGTCCATTGCTTGGATAAAATCAGCCTCTAATTGAGCCAAGACTGCTAGATTTGCTTCATCAGTATCGAGATTGGCTTGAGTCGTTGCATCAGCTAAACGCAAATCTAAACGACGGCTGACTTCTTCTAAGCGTTTAATATTCGTCTGAGCTTCCTGTAAGGCTTGATCATCATAACGTAAAGGCCGGCGGTAATGGACTGTCCCTAATAAATAACGGACCACCATGGGATCAGCTTCTTTTAATAAGTCACGTAAAAGGACAAAATTCCCTAAAGACTTGGACATTTTTTCCCCATCTTCTCCAAAGGTCACAAAACCATTGTGCATCCAGTAATTGGCAAAGTTTTCACCATGGTTATGAGCTTCTGCTTGGGCAATCTCATTTTCATGATGGGGGAATTCGAGGTCTTGACCGCCGCCATGAATATCTAAGGTATCCCCTAGGTACTTGGTAGACATAACGGAACATTCAATATGCCAACCCGGACGACCTGGTCCCCAAGGAGATGGCCAAGAAACTTCACCTTCCTTAGCTGACTTCCATAGGGCAAAATCGAGCGGATCTTCCTTACGATCGGTTTCAGCTGTATCAGTTCGTTGGGAAGCTCCAATTTCTAATTCAGAAATACTTTGATGGGATAACTTACCATAACCGTCAAAACTTTGGGTTCTAAAATAAACATCACCTTGAGAAGCATAGGCATGGTCAGACTCAATCAAAACTTTAATATAATCAATAATCTCTGTAATATGGTCCTTCACTCGCGGATGAATATTGGCCGGTAAAATATTGATGGCGGCTGTATCTTCTTTAAAGGCCGCAATATATTTATCAGATAAGGCTTCGGTACTTAAATCCTCTGCCTTGGCGGCTTTGATAATCTTATCATCAACATCGGTAAAATTGCTGACATAGTTCACTTGATACCCACGATATTGTAAGTAACGACGGACCGTGTCAAAAGCCACGGCAGACCGGGCATTCCCAATATGAATATAATTATAGACTGTCGGCCCACAGACATACATGGATACTTGATTCGGCACTTGGGGCACAAAATCTTCTTTTTGTCGGGTCAACGTATTATAAATTTGAATCGTCATGTAATTTCTCCTTCTCAAAAGCTTTCCCCTATATTATACATGAAAGCCAGGCTAGGACCTATGTATAAGTCATAAGACTTTAACAAAAAACCATTATGTCGTTAGGCTAGCTAACTATCATAATGGTTTTAATTGCTTAATAAATTTTACTTAAGACCTAGCTTAATTGAGCTTTAACTTGTTGGATATGATCTAAAGCTTTCGTTTTTCCTAAAACATCGATCACATTAGCTAATTCTGGACCATGCATTTGACCAGACACCGCAATCCGGATTGGCATAAAGAGCTTACGGCCCTTAATACCGGTTTCTTTTTGGATTTCTTTAATCATTGGTTTAATGTGGTCCGCATCAAAATCAGCATCGGCTAAAGCTTCCAATTTAGCTGCCATAGCATCCACCACCGTCATCGCGGTTTCAGCGGCCATTTCTTCCTTAGCTGTTTGGTCGACCGTCAACTTATCATTAAAGAAGAGGCTAGAAAGCTCAACAATTTGAGCCCCATAAGACATTTCATCATGATAAAGACCGACTAATTTCTTAACCCATGCCATTTCTTCTTCACTTGGATTTTCAGAAACTTTACCCACTTCTTGTAAATGAGGAAGGGCTAGGTCGACGACTGTATCTAAGTCTGCCGCCTTCATATAAGTATTGTTAATCCATTCCAATTTCTTTTGGTCAAAAGAAGCTGGCGAAGTAGATAGACGTTCAACATCAAAGATATCGATAAATTCTTGGCGGGAGAAGATTTCATCTTCTCCCTTAGGTGACCAACCTAATAAAGCAATAAAGTTAAACATGGCTTCAGGTAGGTAACCTAAATTACGGTATTGTTCAATAAATTGGAGAATAGATCCATCACGTTTAGATAATTTCTTATTGGTTTCGGCATTAATAATTAAGGTCATATGGCCAAATTCAGGGATTTTCCAACCAAAGGCATCATAAATCATCATTTGTTTTGGCGTATTAGCAATATGGTCATCGCCCCGTAAGACATGAGAAATTTCCATCAAATGATCATCCACAACCACAGCAAAGTTATAAGTTGGCATACCGTCACGTTTTTGAATGACCCAGTCGCCAGAAATATTTTGAGATTCAAAATGAACTTTACCCTTAACCATATCATTCCATTCATAAGTTACCCCATGAGGTACACGGAAACGAATCACGGGTACCCGGCCTTGGGCTTGGAATTCGGCCTCTTGTTCAGGGGTTAGGTGGGCATGTTGACCACCGTAATGAGGCATCTCACCACGGGCTTTTTGTTCTTCCCGTTCAGCTTCTAATTCTTCTTCCGTCATATAGCAGCGATAAGCCTTATCTTCAGCAATTAATTGATCAATTAAGAGTTGGTAGATATGGGCACGTTCAGATTGACGGTAAGGACCATATTCTCCAGGTTCAGCTGGAGATTCATCCCAATCCATCCCTAACCACTTAAGATTTCTTAATTGGCTTTCTTCACCGTGGGCAATGTTCCGTTTTAAATCAGTGTCTTCAATCCGAATAACAAAGTCGCCCCCATAGTGACGAGCATATAGATAATTAAATAAAGCCGTTCTAGCATTACCAATATGTAATTCACCGGTTGGACTTGGGGCATATCTGACACGAATTTTATCACTCATTTTATAATCAATCTCCTTTAATTTATCTCACACATTTATTAATGACTGGCTTCAATGCGGTCCTTGGAATGGACCGGTTGGGCAAAAATCATCCGACCCG
>NZ_AENN01000011.1:0-61909 GCF_000183205.1 Eremococcus coleocola ACS-139-V-Col8
GTCAGTTATGATGTCAACTAAAACTTTACTTATTTTTAAGTTTTTTATTTCAGCTATTTGTCTTTACTGACAACAGATAGTATCTTATCACCTTTACTTAGGCTGAGTCAACACTTTTTTTCATATTTTTTAGGATTGCCTAGAATTTAGGGTTCTGGGACAAAATAAGAAACCCGAACTGACTCTCAAATCAGATTCGGGTTTTCTAAAAAGTTTATATTTACTTGCTTATTTTAAGCGATCATTTAATTCTTTACTTAAATCTTCATAACCAGGTTTACCGAGTAAAGCAAACATATTAGATTTGTAAGCTTCAACACCAGGTTGGTTAAATGGATTAACCCCATTTAAATAACCAGAGATACCTACTGCAATTTCAAAGAAGTAGATTAAATGTCCTAATGACCGTTCATCCATGGCTGGAATAGTCACAACTAAGTTAGGGACTTGACCATCTGTATGAGCAAGTAAGGTGCCGTGGAAGGCTTTGTCATTAACATAGTCCATGGTTTTACCTTCTAAATAAGCAAGTCCATCTAGGTTTTCGTTTAAACTAGGAACTGTAATTTCATGACGAGGAGCGGTTACTTTTATAACCGTTTCGAATATGTTCCGTTTGCCATCTTGAATAGTTTGACCAATCGAATGCAAATCGGTTGAGAAGTTAGCACTTGAAGGATAGATTCCCTTTTGATCTTTCCCTTCAGACTCACCAAATAATTGTTTCCACCATTCACCAAAATATTGCATGCTTGGTTCATAGTTTACAAGAATTTCTATATCTTTTCCTTTGCGGTGGAGAATATTCCGAGCTACAGCGTATTGATAAGCTTCATTCTTTTCCAAATTAGAATCAGCATAAGCGGCTTGAGCTTCTTTAGCTCCTTGCATCAAGGCATCAATATCATTTCCTGCAACAGCAATCGGTAATAAACCAACTGCCGTTAGGACGGTAAACCGTCCACCAATTCCATCTGGAATTGTAAAGGTTTGATAACCTTCTTTATCTGCTTCTGACTTAAGTGCCCCTCTAGCTTTATCTGTAGTAGCATAAATCCGTTTTTTGGCTTCTTCTGGACCATATTTTTCTACCAATTTTTCTTTCAAAATACGGAATGCAATCGCTGGTTCAGTCGTAGTACCAGATTTAGAAATAATATTTACAGAAAAGTCACGATCCCCAATTAAATCTAATAGGTCATATAAATAAGAAGAAGAAATTGAATTACCTGCGAAAACAACTTGAGGATTCCCCTTGCTTCCCTTCTTAATATTGTAGAAAGAATCATTCAAAAATTCAATGGCAGCACGGGCACCTAAATAAGAACCACCGATTCCTACAACTACTAGTATGTCTGAATTTTGACGAATCGTTTCTGCCGCTGATTTAATACGACTGTATTCATCCTTATCATAGGTAGTTGGCCATTCAATCCAATCAATAAAATCAGAGCCTGCTCCTGTTCCTTGACGCAATTGTTGGTCAGCTAAATCCACATAGGCTTGTAATTGTTGGAACTCATGATCTGCAAAATAAGATTGTGCGCTTGATTTGTCAAATTTAATGTGGGTCATTGATTATTCTCCTTTTTACTTATATTAAATCGATTTGTTTCCGCATCGTGTAAACCTTCAGCAATCCATTGAGGCATTAACTTATCAATACTTTCAAAACCAATATCCGGACCCTTAG
The DNA here is from genome assembly GCF_000183205.1 of Eremococcus coleocola ACS-139-V-Col8. Classification (NCBI taxonomy): domain Bacteria; kingdom Bacillati; phylum Bacillota; class Bacilli; order Lactobacillales; family Aerococcaceae; genus Eremococcus; species Eremococcus coleocola. The sequence goes on from NZ_AENN01000011.1 coordinate 1,694, forward strand.
AACGTCGCTTCTTATGAAATCGGGCCGGAAACGGAGGTGTATTAAGGGAGTGAAGTACACGTATAGATAATGAAACCTGTTGGGTATACTCATCGATATCGATAATCATCACTTTTACTTCTTGTCCTAATTTGAATTCTTCTTCTAAATTTGATACGAAGCCATGGCGACATTCGGAAATGTGAACTAAGCCTTGTTTTGTTTCATCTAATTGAACAAAAACACCATAATCTTGAATACCGGAAATCGTTCCCGTTAAGACATCGCCAATCGCTAATTGTTCACCCATATAATCACCTATTTTCTATGCAAAAACCTCAATAGATTCTATCACAACATCTTCTAAAGGTTTGTCTTGATGATTTCGTTGAACATTTTGAATTTCTTCTACGACATCCATACCAGCAACCACTTGACCAAAAACAGTATGTTTATGATCAAGCCATGGAGTACCGCCATTATCTAAATAGGCTTGAATAATCTCCTCAGGGTAACCAGCGGCTGTCATTTGACCTGCGATTTGGCCTGGTACGTTCTTAGCAGATACAATAAAGAATTGACTTCCATTCGTATTTGGTCCAGCATTAGCCATTGATAAGGCACCATATAAATTGAATAAGTCCATGGAGAATTCATCCTCGAAAGAATGGCCATAGATGCTTTGGCCACCCATGCCAGTTCCGCTTGGGTCTCCCCCTTGAATCATAAATTCAGGAATCACACGGTGAAAAATTACTCCATCATAATATCCTTGTTTAGCGAGTTCTAAAAAGTTTTTTACAGTCTTTGGTGCTTGTTCTTCAAACAAAATCATAGCTATATCACCATGGTTAGTATGCATGATGACATCTTTTTTACCTTCGTTTAAATTTAATTGTGGATAATTTGTCATGTCAACCCTCTTTCTAAGTATTTACTAGTCATATCTTACCACTTTTAAGCCTTCAAACAAATAATAATGTAATTCGCAGTATTTTTTGTTACAATTAGATGTGTTAACACCTACGATAGAAGGAGATTATTACAATGAATATGGTCTTGCTTACCTCCTTAGCAGCAATTTTGCTGGCTCAGCTCATTAAATATCCAATCGCAGCGATTTTCAATAAAAGAGCTGCTAAAATAAATATCATTACTTCAACCGGTGGCATGCCATCTTCTCATTCGGCAGCTGTATCTAGCTTGATTTCTGCCCTAATTTTTGAATATGGGTTTGCTTCCCCTTATGTAGCAATTGCTACCGTTTTTGGGGTTATCATCATGTTTGACTCAATGGGAGTTCGGCGTCAGAGTGGTGAACAAGGAGTTGTGTTAGATATCTTAGCGCGACACCACCAACACATTTTAGAAAAAGAAGAAAAACCACGAAAAGAAACCTCAGTCAATCCGATTGATTTAACTAATTCATTAATTAATTATGACCAAATGGTGATCAAACGTTACATGGGACATACACCGAGTGAAGTTATTGCCGGTATTATCTTCGGTGCCTTAGTTGCGGTCCTATTCCGAAGTTTTCTATAGTCAATTACCACTCAAGGAGGACCGTTTTGCAGAAAGACACAAGCATAAAAGACATCTATGATATTACCATTATTGGTGGAGGCCCGGTGGGACTATTTACCGCTTATTATGCTGGCCTTAGAGGTGCCAAAACTAAACTCATTGAAAGTTTAGAAGAATTGGGCGGCCAAACACTTCATCTCTATTCAAGCAAGCAAATTAAAGATATTCCTGCAATTCCAGTCATCTCAGGAACCCATCTAAGCCAACAATTGATCCAACAAGCCATGACTTATCAACCGACCATTTGCTGTCATGAAACAATTGAATTGTTAATTGAAGCAAATGAGGAACACCCATATATTCAACTAGTGAGTCAAAAGCAAGCTCACTATACAAAAACAGTTATCTTAGCTACAGGCAATGGGGCTTTCAATCCCCGTCCCCTCCCTTTTGACTATGATCAAGGAATTGAGGGTCAAAGCCTCCACTACTTTGCTGATGATTTAGCTATTTTCAAGGATAAGCGTGTGGCCATTACCGGGGGTGGTGACTCTGCCTTGGATTGGGCCTTAACTCTAGAACCTATTGCAGAAGAGGTCAATTTAATCCACCGACGGAAACGGTTTAGGGGGCATGAGGCTTCTGTAGAGGCATTAAATAAATCTAACGTTCATCAATTTACCCCTTATATTCCAGTTGAAATCAAGAACCAAGGCAGCCAAATAAAAGAATTAGTCATTAATGAAGGTCGTACAGATAATTATATTCATTTAGCAATTGATCATTTGATTGTTGCCTTTGGTTTTACTTCCTCAATCGAGGCCCTAAAAGCTTGGGGCTTAGACTTTGAACGTAACGCCATTGCTGTTTCTTACCGCATGGAAACCTCATTAGCCGGAGTTTTTGCAGTCGGTGACTGCGTTTATTATCCAGGCAAAACAAAACTCATTGCAACTGGCTTTGGTGAAGCCCCTATGGCAGTTAACTCAGCCTTAATATATATTGATCCAGAAGCAAATACCGCCCCACTTCACTCCAACCATTGAGCAAGTAAAATAGAAAGTGTGATTCACATGGTAGATAAACATAAAATTATTAAAGACTCTGTCCTACAACAAAAAGCCTATGATCTCTTAGAATTAAGAGGAGTTAAAATTGAAGACATCGCCGATATCGTTTTTGACCTACAAAAAGATTATGTACCTGGTTTAGATAAATATGAATGTATTGAAAATATCCAAGCGGTAATACGTAAACGAGAGGTTCAAAACGCAATCATTACCGGCATCGAAATCGATATGGCAGCTGAACAAGGTGTTTTTTCACCTGAATTGACTGACCTCCTCATGCGGGACGAAGGTCTCTATGGTATTGATGAAATCAATGTACTTTCAATCGTCAATGTTTATGGGTCTATTGGTCTAACTAATTTTGGTTATGTTGATAAGTTAAAACCTGGAATCATCGGTGAACTAAATGACAAAAAAGGGACATCTTGTAATACCTTTATCGATGATATTGTCGGAGCTATCGCTGCCGCTGCAGCTAGCCGGATTGCTCATGCTCAACCCGCCAAAAATTTAGATCATTCCTACCTAGATTAGGCAAGAAGTGAAAATAGCTCGAGTTAGCGAAAAAAGCAAGTATAGAATCAAAAATAAGCTGAGCTTAAGAAGAAGTAAGACTTAACCTCTTCTGGGCTCTTTTTATGTAGCAAATTTGCGCCTCAGCTCAAGGAGGGATGAACAGATGGAAAGAAGATTTAGTCCTAATTATTTAAGCTTAAGTCCGGGTGAAGATGATAAAAAATGGGTGGCCGAAATTACTGGTCCTGACCCTAATTTCCGATTTAAAAGAGTTTTCTTACCTGAATTTGAACCGGGTCTCTATGAAATCCATGATGGTCTCTATCAAATCCATGGCCTCCATCCTGGCATCACCCCCTTTAAAAAAGAATATTGCATGGTCAACCGTGGTCATATGGAACGACGAGTTCCTTATGGTTCAGTAATCGAAGCCCTACCTTATATTCAAGCTTATGAACCTCAAAGGCAGGAAAGGATTCGTGAGCAAATTACTTATATCTTAAATCAAATCAAAAAAGAACTAGACCATGAACTAGTCAATGAGGATATCTCTTACATGCAAGAAAATTTACAAGACCTCAATGATTCACAAGTCCTAACTGAGACTTTAAGCCAACTTCTTAAACGCAAAGACTCAATGATTAAACAATATCAACAAAGACTCAAGAATTATCATCATTACTGGGACTAAGACGCAACTTTTTCCTAATTCCTTGCTCTTAGTATAATAAAACAGGCATTTCCTTTAAAAACTCGCTCTAACCCTAAGCAATCATTAGGAAGAACAGTTAAAAGGAAATGCCTATATTTTTATTTAGATACTTACTTTATAAGTCTAAGTTAGGTTCAACTTTTTCTTCTGCTTTTAAGCTTGGCTTGAATACGACTGGATATCAAGATTACTACCAATTCATACAATAAAATAATCCCCAAAAAGCAAAGTAAGAAAAAGGACTCTGGTAAGACATTAATAATTGGATCTTTGAGGGAGTCAAATTGCCAATAATCATTGGCAAAAAACAACTTATGAAATGCTATAAATAAAGGTTCAAAACCTATTAGTGCAATAAACAATAAAAATAAGGGAGTCACAATAGCTAATTTTATTTGCGATTTAAACCAGGTTTTCTGTCTTCGTTTACGAATGACTTGGACCAGTTTAGGTAAAATAAATAAACTGGCAATTGACATAGAAAAATTCCCCCACATCAGGCCCTTCACTTCTGCAAAATGTTGCATACCCTGACTTGAAGCTGAGAAATTTGGAAAAGTAAATTCGGTTTGGATAGGATTCAACAAATATTTCCACATACTTAGATAATTAGTTTGGAGATCTGCTTGGCTTAAGCCAACAATCTGATCCAGCTTAAAGATAGGAGTAATTAGCCAATAAATTACAGGTGAGAGTATGATCAAAAGCGTAAGAGCTAATGAAAAAGAGGTCAAAATTATCGAACCTAGAAATAAATAACGTTTAGCTGGTGACATTAGCCTAACTCCCATTCTGATAAATCCTTAACAACATATGTTGGGGCTGGGTCTAACTGTTTCACTTCCTGGGCCTGAGTCACACCGGTTAGTACTAATAGGGTATCTAAATTGGCTTGAATGCCAGCTTGAATATCCGTTTGATAATTATCACCAATTAGTAAAACATCGGCTTTATTTAAGCACAATCGTTTCACAGCACCTTCAATAATAGGAGCATGGGGTTTGCCAAACACAAGTGGTTGTAGACCACTGGCGAATGATAGAAAAGCAGTGATTGCACCCGATGAAGGATAGAGCCCATTTTCGGTTGGAATTAATTGATCCGTATTGGTAACATAAAACTTAGCCCCATTTAAAAGCGCTTGGACAGCTTGGCCTAAACTTTCATAAGTTGCCGATTTATGGAGTCCTTGAACCAAGAAGTCAGCCTGATTAGTCTGATCAAGTTGAAAACCCGCCCTTTCTAATTGGTCCTTTAATGCCTTTTCGCCAACCACATGGACTCGTTTCCCTTTTTCATTCACTTTTAAATAATCAATCAAGGCTTGGGATGATGTATAGATCATATCTGGATTGACCGGAATTTCATAGTACTGATTTAACATAGCTGCCACTTCTTCGGGCGTACGGGTAGCGTTATTTGTGACAAATTGGAGTGGAACCTCTGAAGCAATAAGTTTTCTAACAAATGTTTCAGCTGTGGGGATCCTTTTTTTGCCAAAATAGACAGTGCCATCCAAATCAATTAAGTAACCTTTATAATGTTTCACTTGAACCTCTTCCTACATATTAGTCTTACGTTTAATCGTAAAAGCATTTTTTTGCTTCACCTTGACTTTTTCCTCAGCTTGCTGAGCTTGTTTTGGTGAGGCTTTGCCCAGCTGATCCCCTTTCTTATCTTGATCATGTTTTACTTTAAAATTATCTTTTCTTATTTTCTTTACTTTGGGATCATTTGAATTATCTCGAGTATGGCGTGTATTTATTTGCCGCTGTTTAAGTCCCTCATTATTATTTTTTTTACCTGAAGAAGAATTCTTTTGTACGCGGGCAAGTTTTTGAGCACGTTGGCCCTTTGCTTGATCAAAGTCGTCCAAAGCTGATTCTTTAGCTAATACAAAGTAACGACAGCCAAAATTACAGAATTCTTTTAAATACTCATCCAAGAAAGAAATGCGCTGACTTGCTTTAGTTCGAGGCGTATTCAATTGATAAAAGCCTTTCAACCTTAACTGTTCATGCCCCCAGTCGCCGACAAGATAATCAAATTTTTCATAGTAATCTACATAACGTTGTTTAAAATCCTCTAGGTTAAAACCTTCTTTATAATCTTCAACCAAGCGGTAACTTTCATCCTCAATTAAAACCGTATCATGGCTTACTTGGCTAATATGGTTTCCATTTTCCAGTAAGGATGCTTGAACAGATTCTAACATCTCAGTAATCTTTTGCGAGACAGCTTGGTCTTTTTTGTTTTTATCTTCTTTTTGTTTACTCATTTCTTCACTTCGTTTCGTTCATATATTTTAAATATTTAGCCACTACATGGCGAATAAAATCTGGGAAAATTAATTGTGGTAAACCATTGGCTTCCATACTTGGAAAAAATGGCAAAAACCACAAATGATCTACCGTAATCAACTCATAGGTTTCTTTGCTCTGAATGGGTTGACCCTGGGCTAGCCAGAGATCTTGTGATTGGTCATAAGTCAATCCCCGATAAACCAACTCACCAAAAATTTTACCTCTAAATCCAAGACCATGGATCATTTTATAGGACAAATCTTCCCTCTGTCCTTCCATTTCATTTAGCATCGTGATTAATTGACTCCCCTTTAAAGTAACTCGGGCTAAATGCATGGGATGAGGCAGCGATTCATGAAGGTCGTTTTGATTAATCCGACCAGCCGGCAAATCACTTAAGAACAGGCCTGAATTTAAAATGGCGAGTGGACAATTAGCATACCAAGCTAGCGCATCTAGAGCCATTTGGATGTAGGAATTTTCACTCTGTAACTGTAAAGCAAAATAAGGTCTAGATGAATGCGTCACTGTTTCTTGAGCTAATAAATAACGTCCTTCTTCAATATAATTTTCACTTGGAACGGGACTTTCCAATCTTTCTTGAACTTGTTTCAAGGTCAGTACCCGTGCTTGGAAATACCATTGCTTAAGCTGAGGATCATAATCAAAATCAATTTCTCCTATGTATAAACCATATCGACCAGCTGCTGTTAACAGAGTCTGGTTGACCCATTCTCCTTCAAATAAAACATGATGAGTGTGGGCCCCGATAATTAGTTGAATTTCAGGTAAAATTTTGGCTATATAGCGGTCTTGTTCAATACCTAAGTGAGACATTAAAACGATTAAATCAATACTAGGGTCCTTTTGTAATTTTTTAACGATGGCTTTTAAGGTTCGAATTGGATTTAATATCTCATAGCCATTCAAAGGATACGTAGCATAAGGGGCAGTTAGACCAATGAAGGCTAATTTATAGGCACCCACCTGCTTGAAGACAACCTTTTGACCCCACTCGGGCACATCCTGAGTCTGACTAGACAAGAGGTTGGCAATCGTGATATCAAAATTAGCTTTATCATATAATTTGCTTAATTGGGTTGAAGTAAAGTTTAAACCTTCATTGTTACCGATAGTGACCACATCGTAGCCAATTTGGTTAAATAAATCAATCATAATTTGGCCCTTACTCGCTTCGACCATTGGATTAACACTATCTAGGGCATCACCAATATCAACAAGTAGGTAGGGATCACCTTCAGCCAAATAATGAGCAATTTTTTCTTCCATAAATGTCCGCAAAATTGGCCAATTTTCAATATGTCCGTGTAAATCATTAGTATGAATAATATGCAACATGGAATCACCCCTTTATTCACTAATCTAATAGTATCAAATTTACTAGCAAATTGCGATTAGCAGCCAGAATTTTACCAGCTTTTCCTTTATTCCCATTTTGACCTGAATCAATTAGAAATTTTCCAAAACTTTCTAATTGAAGCTAAATAAATTTCAAGTTATACTAAAGCTATACGGAGGTGTTATTCAATGCATCAATGGAAAATAATTACAGACTCAGGGGCTGACTATAAGAAATTAACATCAAAGCAAGCAAATGTTAATTTTGAAGCCATTCCTCTTATGATAAATATTGACAATAAAATTTTTATGGATGACCAAGCTTTTGATATTGAGGCGTTTCATGCTCAAATCAAAGCAAACCAAGGTCCCATGTCAACCGCTTGTCCTTCACCCGATCACTATGCGGAAGCCTTTCAAGATTGTGAGAATGTTATCTGTTTTACCCTATCTAAGAATATTTCTGGGTCTTACAATGCTGCTTGTTTAGCTAAAGACATGGTCTTAGAAAAAAATCCTAGTCAAAATATACATATTTTTGATACAAACACAGCAGGAACAGAGGCAGACCTTCTGGTCTTGAAAGCTATGGAATTAGCTGAAACTGGACTTGATTTCGATAACTTGGTATCTCAAATGATAGACTATCATAAACACACCTCAACCAATTATATCCTTAAAAATGTTGATAACTTAGTCCGCAATGGACGCCTTAATAAGCTCTTAGGTCAAATGATTGGTCTCTTAAATATTTTATTACTAGGTAGAAGAACACTTGATGGACGACTAGAATTGGTTGATAAAGTTCGGGGTGAAAAAAGAGCCATCCGTTCCCTTATTCATGCAATGAAAGAACAAGGCTATGTAGGAGGGAAAGTTCTAATTTCCCACATGTTAAATCTTGACTATGCCAAAAAAATTCAAGCAAGTCTCATTGAGGAATTCCAAACACAAGAAATTGAGATTCTTGAAATGTCAGGAATTTGTGCTTTTTATGCTGAATATCAAGGAATTATCCTCGGTTATGAAATTAAATAAGAAGGATTACTGACACTCCAGTCCCACCTTATCAAAAAACTCATGGCGCACTGTTTCAATCGCAAAACAGTGCGCCATGAGTTTTATTGAAAATAATAAGCTTACTCAACGATAACCCATTGTTGACAATAGGCCGGATTATTGGCTTGGTCAACCACATACCATTCGACCAAATATCGTCCTGGCTGAAAAATGTTTAGGCTGTTCAAAGAATCTTGAGTCAATCCCATCATTTCAGTAATATCACCATCTTCTTGGTCTATGGCAGAAACATTTCGATGATCTGATTGAAAACTTGCTAGACTCGTATAATCGCCTACTTTAATTGTGACCGGTTCCGTTTTTAAATCTGGACTTCCTAGATCTACCGCACTTAAATCTACTTTTTCACTTACATCTTTAACATAAATAGGACGAATTAAACGTCCTATATTCCCCGCTTCATCTTGGGTCATATACTCAATAAAGTAAATGCCAGTTTGGTAGTTTTCAAAGGAAACATGGGCAGGTTGATCATAATTCAGGACATGAACTTCTAGGATTTGATCTGAGTTATCTACCGCAATTATATCTTCAAGTAAATTATAGGATTGATTCTTATCAAAAATACGTGCGGGGGCATAAATAATGGGCGCGATTAAATCTTCGTCACTAAGTTGAGTTTGCCCGTGGACCAATGGTACTAGGCTTAAAAATATTAACAAGTTAAGAATTTGCGCTATCTGCAGCCCTTTTTTTACCATGAGCACCCTCCTATTGACCTAATCTATCCATCATTGTAACTGAAATGTTACAAAATGTAAAATTTGCGTAAATTTTGAACAAGCAGTCTATTCCATAATAATGTTATTTCGTGCTTTAATTATTTTTGGATCCACAATGTGATAGCCGTTTTCTCTTAAACCATCAATCATTTGTCCCAGAGCACCATAGGTCCACACCCGGTCATGCATCAAAATATTAGCGCCATTTCTCAGATAATCATTCTCCACTGAAATTTGAGCTAAAGCTGTAGCATCCTGATAATCTTCCATCCAATCATAGCCATAGGACCATGTCATTAATTGTAGCCCTAGTTCGTTACAGATGTTAAAAGTATCCATATTAAAATAACCAAAGGGTGGCCGGAACCATCGAGGAGCTTGACCAGTGATTTCTTCAACCAAATCATTGGTTTTTTTATTTCTTGGTACTGGTCTTCATAGCTTAATTCTCGCATATTGGGATGGGTGGTGGTATGGTTACCAATTTCAAAGCCCATATCGAAAATTTCCTTAACAATTTTGCGTCCATGCTCTCCTTCTAGATACATCCCGTTTACAAGAAAAATAGCATTAACATCTTTAGCCTTCATTAATTGTGCCATTTGCAAGGCATGGGATTGAGGTTCATAAGGTGCATCATCAAAGGTAAAGAGGACCACATTACGCGCCGAATCATTCAGAGGTAAAATTTCTGATGATACATCAGGATCATTAACCATGGTATAAGCAAAACCATCTTGGTCTAATTTGGCATAGTCACTATAATTAGTCCAAATTTCTGAGTGGGATTGATCTTTATTTTGTGTCTCAGATTTATTATCAGTTTTTTGTTCAGAATTCTGATTCGATCCTTCATCTTTTATATCCGACACATTTTGGCAGCCAAGCAAGAAAAATACACCACAAAAAAGGAGAATCCATTGTTTCATCATTCATTAACCCTTTCGAATGAACCTGAACTTAGAGCAATCATTCTTTGGACAAAGTCTTCAATATTTTCAGGACGAGTGGCTAAGTTAACCCGAATATAAGTATCTGTCCCCCCTCTAAAAGTAACTCCATAGTTCACCGCTATTTTGGCTTTTTCTTGACAGAAAGCTTGAACACTATCTGATCCTAAGAGTGGTTCGATATTTATATACAATAAATAAGTTCCTTCTAAGGGATCAATTGCGATCATGGGCAAATTTTCCTTAAACTTATCTTTGATATAGAGGTAATTATGATAGATAACCGCTTTTACCTGATCTAACCAAGTTTTTCCTTGCTCATAGGCTACCTGGGTCCCGATAGCAGCTAAAGAATTTATATTGGGGTGCCCTGCGCGTTCTATCCAATACTGATCATATTGAGCTCTCAACTTAGGATCAGGAATCACAAGATGAGCGTGGGATAGACCTGCCATATTAAAGGTTTTGGAGGTTGAATTTAAAGTGAAAATTTGATTTTGATACTTTCCTTGCTCTACTTTTAAAGCCGGAATTTGAATATGGTCATCAAAGGTAAAATCTTGGTGAATTTCATCTGAGATAATCAAAACACCATGCCGATGACATATTTCAAAGAGACGGGCTTGCTCTGCTTCAGTCCAAACGCGGCCTATCGGATTATGAGGTGAACAATGGAGGTAAACTTTCACACCCGCTTCGATAATTTTTGCTTCAAAATTTTCAAAATCGCATTGATAGCCTTGTCCTGGTCGGTACAATAAAGGTACTTCCACCAAAGGACGGCCTGACTCTTCTATTAGATCAAAAAAATGAGCATAGATAGGCGTTTGTAATAAAATCGGATCATCTTTTTTGGTAAAAGCTGCCAAGATATAATGAATTCCCGCAACCACGCCTGGACTAAAGCGAATCCAATCTTCCTCTACGTGTAAAGTAAAATGATCTTCCATCCATGTTTGATAGGCTTGATAATACCTACTTGGCAAAACGCGATAACCTAGAGCCCCCATTTTTAAATAATCTTGCATGGCATCTAGGGCTGCTTGGGGTGCCTTAAAATCCATATCTGCAACCCAAAGGGATAAAAGATTTTCATCCCCATAAAGGTCTAAGAGAGCATCCCATTTAACTGAATCAGTATGACGACGGTCAACATAATTAGCTTTCACAAATTCATTAATTGACATAATTTACCTCCTTATTGTTTTTATTATATAATAGTCCCCCCTTTTTTTAAACCTCATCCGAAAACCTTTTCAAATTTTGTATTTAATCTTTCTTCTCCAAATGCTGAACCTGCCGCACCCAACCACCGTCTTCATCAATATATTGTATGGCGCCTAAATATCCTGTATTCAAATAAGAAATTTGCTGTGCCTGCAACCGTTCTAAAACCTCTATATGAGGGTGCCCGTAATGATTATTAGCTCCTGCCGAAATAAAAGCTAATTCAGGACGAAAATGATTTAAGAGCAATTCTGAACTTGATGTCTTTGACCCATGGTGGCCTAATTTGATTATATTAGCGGACCACTGAGGCAATTGCTTAATTAATGCGGATTCTCTTGCTAAGGAAAGGTCACCCAAATTCAAAAAGCTAGCATATTTCATTTGGATTAAACAAAGCAATGAAGAGTCATTGGACAAATCTGGGTCTTTGAGTGATAGATCTAAGCTGAGACTAGCAATTTGAATTTTATCATTCACTTGGAGTAAGCTACCAGGTACAAGGATATTTATCTTATTTATCTTGAGTGTATTTTGAACCTGTCTTACTTGGTCAAAAAATGATGATTGAAAAGTGTATTCACTAATATAGACTTGGTCAATGGGGATAGTCTGGCCTAAAGCGATAAAATTCCCCACATGGTCAATATCAGGATGGGTTAAAATCAAACCATTGATCTGCTTGACCCCTAAGGCTCTTAAGGCAGGGATTAGGACTCGGTTGGCATGCTGATTATCTATTTTCCCCTTTTTTTCTGGGTCAAAGAGGTAGCGTCCCCCTGTATCAATAAGCCAAGTCTCCTGGTTCCAAGCACTTTGATAACACAAAGCATCGCCCTGGCCTACATCTATAATAGTTAGCCGGTCATAGGCTCTGCAAATAGGCACTAGCCAAAATATAATAAAATAAATCAATACCATCATAGTCGCAAGGGCTTTCTTTGATCTAGTAAGGAAAAACATAGCTAGAAAGGCAAAGAGATACAAGAGCAAGAAACTAGTTAACTCCATTGTCCCCGTCCAAATTTGACTCCAATTCAATAAATCATCCCAGGAACCTAGCATAATTTGACTAGCAAGCAGATGATCAAGTGAAGTCAAAAGGGGGCTTAAGCTCGGCAGAAACAATAATATCAAAGAAGTTCCCATCATTAAGGGCATAATTACTCGATCAAATAGAAAGCTTACGCTTAAGACAGTGATTAGCTGCATGGGATTAAAAGAAAAATTCATTTGGACCATTAAAGGCCAGGAGAACAAGAGACAGAGCAAGCTCAATTCGAATTGAACTTGGAATGGCCTCTTTTTTTGCTTAGCGACAGGTTGATAAAGCATTAAGATAATAGTCATAAAATATGAGAGGACAAAAGATAGGTTAAATAAGATATTGGGATTGAATATTAATTGGACTATCGTGATCACTGATAAACCATCTAGATTTGTAAAAGGCAAATTAAAACTGTTCTTAAGTAACTTAAAAAGCATTAAAGCTAAAATTCTTTGAACTCCAAAAGGCCAACCAATTAAAAAAGCATAAAATAAGATAAAGAAGAAAATACAGGTGTCAATCAAAATTTTGGGAGCCCCCATCCGGTAAAAAAGACTTTTTAAGCGGGATTGAATAAAATAAATATGATAACCAGAGATCGCAAAAAAGTGCAGGATACCTAACTGTGCCAGACCTGGCCTCCAGGCTTGGTAAATTTCTGAATCTTGATTCCACATCAACTTCTGGTGTAAGGAAAGCCAATGACCTGGATAGTCCAATTTTATACGGTTTAAAATATGCAAACGTATCTGACTTGGTAGGGGCAAGAGTTGAGTGCCTTGGTCGATTAACTCAAGTTCATCCACTTGGAACTGCCAAAATAATCCTTGTTTGGCCAAATAGTCTTGATAATCAAACAATCCAAAATTCCGAGCCGGAGCTGGACGGTTAAAATGTCCCTTCAAATGCAAGTGACTCCCTGTTTGCTTTAATCGCGCCAGTTTTTCTTCTGAATCTTGGGTAAAAATATTGCCATTGAATCGTCAGCTCCTGCCCTTCAAATTGAATGTCTGTCTGACCATTCACCTGGTTTTGGCTCCATTTTAAGTCGCTAGGATCAAGAATTAGGTCAAGTTGAGCTGGTTTACCTTCAAGGTCAAGAGCCCTCAAGTCTTGGCGGTGCTCTTCCTGGTGTAGTATGGATAGGGAGAAACAGGTCAACAGTATTATCATTATGGGAAAATGATAAACTGATAGGAAGAAAACTCTTATTATGAGATAAATAAGTAGACAGCCAATTAATAAATGCTGGGTCTGCCAGAATATCAGCCATAAAACCATTAATAAAAGATAAATAAAATAGGTTCTTTCTAGAGCTAACATAATTGAATCAAACTTGCTTAAATACATATCAAATCAATTAACCCTTCTAGGGTCTTCTTTCCGATACCTGGCACTTGGATTAATTCCTCTACAGATTGGAAAGAGCCTATTTCTTGGCGATAATTGATGATTGCCTCTGCCTTCTTAGGGCCAATATTGGGCAAGGTCTGAAGCAGATTCACGTCAGCGGTATTAATATTGATTAAACTTGATGCTGTATCAGGTGGGTTCATGCCTGCATGAACCTGATTTCCTGCAAGCCCAGTATCTGATAAATTAGCTAGTGTCTGGTCACTACCCTCTTCAAGTCTTGCCACTTCTTCGTGACTAGGAATATAGACCAACATCTGGTCGCTTAAGACTTGAGCTTGGTTAATCTGTTCTTGGGCCGCTTGGGGAGTTAGCCCGCCCGCTTGGTCAATCAAATCAAACAAACGACTCCCTGATTCAAGTTGATAAACCCCTGGCAATTTTATTTGGCCTTTGATGTCCACATAAATCTGTTGGTTTTCCTGACCACTCGCATGCTCTGCTTGATAATTACCTGCGCTTTCAAAGTTACTCATACTTGCTTCCTCTAGACTCCCTCCTGACTCTTGTCCTGATAAATCAGTAATTTGTAAGCCTGGGGATGACTTTAAGGTTACAAAACCATTAAATCCTAAAAAGACGATGACAAACCCAAGTAGGCCCATTTTGAATGGCTTAGATAAACTTTGGAATCTAGTGATCAAATGTGACATATGGCTCCCCCTTTTTTATCTATTTATAGATAACCCAAAAGAGAAGTTTTCCTTTAAAAATTTAAATGAATAACAAAAAACCATCCTTATGACATAGGTCCATAAGGATGGTTTAATATTGACTATGCATCATAATCAATTATTGATTAATTTCTACTTTTTTCATTTTATTTTCGCTGATTCTTTTTTTGATAGCTACTTCAACATTCTCAGGAACCATATCATCAATACTGCCATCAAAGAAGGCAATTTCTTTAATAATACTTGAAGATAAATGGCTGTAAAGTGGATCGGCTGTCATAATAATTGTTTCAAACTGATCATTTTGTATCCGGTTAGCTCGAGAGATAGCTAATTCATATTCAAAGTCGGTATAATTTCGGACCCCACGCACCACCGCCGTTATGTGATGGTCCAAAACATAGTCAGCAACCAAGCCCGTTTGTAATAAATCCACCTTGACATTTGGCAGATGAGCACAAGCTGCTTTAATCAAATCAACTCTTTCTGCTGCTGTAAATAAGTACTTCTTCGTTGTGTTCGTTGCAACTAAGACTTCTAAATGATCAAACAAGAGGCTGGCCCGTTCAATAATATTTAAATGGCCGAGTGTAAGCGGGTCAAAACTGCCAGTATATAAACCACGTTTTTCTTTTGTCATTTTATTTCCTTTCAAAAATCCAAACCAGGGTCTGTCCGTATTTTTTTAATTTTTCCTGCTTAAAATTACCTATCTCTTGAGGGAGACTTACTTCTATGCCTGTTTCACAAAGAATCTGACAAGTCTCATTTAAATAGTTTGCCTGGTCTAACCATATAATATCATCGACAATCATCTCTTTAGCATAGGGTGGATCCAAAAAGACTAAATCAAAACTTTGGTCTTTACCTACCATATATTGACTTAATTGTTTACGGTTATGTCCTCTCAATAAGTTGAAACGTTCAGGCTCCTTGGTCATCTCAATATTACGTCGAATAATCTCTTGGGCAGGATAGGCTTTCTCAACGATGACGGCCTGGTCCATCCCCCTTGAAACGGCTTCAATGGCTAGGGCGCCTGATCCCCCATAAAAATCAAGACAAATCCCGCCTTGGAAATAATGCCCTAACATATTAAACATAGCTTCTTTAACCTTATCCGTAGTTGGCCGCGTTTGATTTCCCGCAATCGTTTTAAGCGGACGACTACCATATTTTCCTGCGATAACCCGCATCTTATCACTTATTCTTTAGGGCTAATTGTGAAGTCTTGTTTAAAACTTGCTGAGATTTCTTCTAAACTTGGCCCTGTCTGATTTAAAGCTTTCATATAGTCTCCATTATCATCCAAGTCAGCGAGTGCCAAGGAAAAATCCATATTTATCTCATTCATGTGCGATTCTTCAACTGATCTGACAAAGGGTAATTTTTCTAAGTTAGCAATCGTGGTCGCCGTATTAGTAACATCGGTATAAAGCACAGCATATTTCATCCGTCGACTAACATAATGGATATTGCCAAATTTACGTAATTGCTTTAACTGTTTGCTTGAGTAGAGCCAAACGATTAGACTCTGGCGTTGAATTTTTTCATAAGCCATTTATGACTTTCCTCCTTGGTACCGGGAATAGACTACATTTATTTCTGGTTTCCGGCTTCTTTTTTCTGTATAAATCATCTTTTGCGCAAGCGCTAGGGTTAACATAAAGTTTAATACGGACGAACCTCCATAGGAAATGAAAGGGAGGGTGACCCCTGTCAGTGGGATGAGACCTAAGACGCCCCCCACATTGACCGTAATTTGAATAAAGAATAAAACGCCTAAGCCGAACAGCACTAGACTACTAAATTGACTTTGAGCCTGACCAGCCCAATAAAATAACCGGTAAAGGAGAAAAGCAAATAGGCCTAGTAGGAAGGCCAGACCAAAAATCCCCAATTCTTCTCCAATATGCGCAAAAATAAAGTCAGTTTGAATCTCGGGTAGCAGCCCATTTTTCATTTGTCCTTGGCCTAAGCCTACACCGAACCACCCTCCCCGACTCATGGCATAATAGCCATTGACTAACTGATAGCCAATCCCTTGTCGAAAATTAAAGGGATTAACCATGGCCAAAAAGCGATTAATCTGATAAGAATCAGACTGGCCTTGATAGTTACTAAAATAGATTAATAAACCAGCATAAGCCAAGCCCCCTATCCCTAGCAAAGCTAAATTGATTTTAAGGGAGACTTTGCTGACTAAAATCATAATGATGATAATGGCTAAAATAATTGCCACCATCCCAAAGTCGGGTTGTAAAGCGATTAAGAATAAACATAGGATGCTTAAACCGACAATTGACCAGCGGAATAAAACAAGGTGTTGGGTTTTAAACAAGCGGACTTCTTCAGACAATTTAGCTAAGACCCAGGCATAGACTAAAACCGCAATCGGTTTTAAATATTCTGAAATCTGGAGGCTGAATGAACCGACCTGTATCCATGATTTGGCCCCATTCCGCACTTCACCTGCAAAAGCGGTATAAATTAATAAGAGAAATACAATCCCCAAGGCCAAAAGATGTAGCAAAGGATTGGCCAGCCACTGCTGGGGTACTGCCATCATAATTAAGAATATAACAAGCCCAAGCCCAACCGAAAATAACTGAGGCTTTAAGAAAGCCCAGGGTTGGTTGATTTCACCTGTAATCGAGGTACCGGATGTAGCTGAAGTTATCATTATGAGACCGAAGATAATAAGCACGAAGGTCACTAATAATAAAGGGATATCAAAGTATTTAACTTTGTCTTTTAATTTATACCCATATGTGCGGATTAAAGCTCCCACTGGCATTTTGTTATGTGGTGTTTCTTGATTCACTGGCTACCTCCTCTAGTTTGTACTAGCTTATTATACCATAAGACAAATTTCAATAGTCAAACTTATGATGGATCATCTCATACTAAACAAAATATAAGATAAAACAAAAAAACACCTAGGACTTTTGCAAAGCAAAAACCTAGGCGCATTTTACAGATTATATTATAAAATTAATTATTTAGCTAAACGTTCAGCCACAACATCCCAGTTAACAACTTTCCAGAATGCATCGACATAGTCAGGACGAACATTACGATATTTTAAGTAATAGGCATGTTCCCAAACATCAAGACCAAGTAATGGTTTTTTACCATCAGTAATTGGGTTATCTTGATTTGGTGTTCCCACAACTTCAAACTTACCATTATTATCAACTAACCAAGCCCAACCAGAACCAAATTGTCCAGTTGCTGCCGCTTTAAATTCTTTTTTGAAGTCTTCGAAAGAACCAAAGTCAGCTTCAATCTTCTTCAATAAGTCAGCCGGAACCTCGTTGTTATCAGAAGGAGCTTGCGTTTCATCCCAGAACAAGGTGTGATTTAAGTGACCACCGCCATTATTACGAACAGCCGTCCGAATTTTTTCAGGAACATCATTTAAATTAGCAATAATTTCTTCGATTGATTTAGATTCTAGATTCGTTCCTTTAATCGCATCGTTTAATTTAGTTACATAAGTATTATGATGTTTATCATGGTGAAGTTTCATTGTTTCTTCATCAATCACTGGTTCTAATGCGTCGTATGCGTACGGTAATTCTGGTAATTCAAAAGCCATTTTACATTCCTCCTAGTTTTTTCTTGATACTTTAATAGTATCATTCCTAGGTGAAAGCTCAATTAATATGCTCAATTTAAGACTTATTTTTCTTTCTTGTTAGCTTTTAATCTGGCAGATTTATCTAAGATTTGTTTCCGTAAACGAATACTCTCAGGGGTAACTTCACAATATTCATCTTCATCCATAAATTCAATGGATTCTTCTAGGGTTAGAATCCTTGGTTGCTTAATTACGGCTGTTTGATCTTTAGTGGCTGACCGAACATTAGTTAAATTCTTAGCCTTAGTAATATTAACAGTTAAGTCATTTTCACGGCTGTGTTCACCAACAATCATTCCACCATAAATATCAGTACCAGGCATCACAAAAATAGTTCCCCGATCTTCTATATTCATAATAGAATAAGTTGTCGCTTGGCCAGATTCTTGTGCCACTAAAGCCCCATTCCGACGCCGACCAATCGAACCATCAACCATAGGCCGGTATTCATCAAAAGTATGGTTTAAGATACCATAACCCCGAGTCATAGACATAAACTCAGTAGTAAAACCAATCAAACCACGGGCTGGAACCAAGAAAACAAGCCGGACTTGACCATTGCCAGTATGGACCATATCTGCCATTTCTGCTTTACGAGTACCCAACGCTTCAATGATTGACCCCATATATTCTTCTGGCGTATCAATTTGGACCCGTTCAAACGGTTCACATTGGACTCCATCAACTTCACGGACAATAACTTTTGGCCGTGAAACTTGAAATTCAAAGCCTTCCCGACGCATATTTTCAATTAAAATCGATAAATGTAATTCCCCGCGACCAGAAACAACAAAGGTATCAGGCGCCGTTTGTTCTACACGTAAGGATACATCGGTTTGTAATTCTTGCATTAAACGGTCTTCAAGATTACGGGCCGTTACAAACTTACCTTCGCGACCCGCAAAAGGAGAATCATTGGTTCTAAAGGTCATTTGTAGAGTCGGTTCATCAATATGTAGTAAAGGTAGTGGATCAATATGTTGGCTATCAACAACAGATTCACCAACAAAGATATCATCCATACCAGATAAGGCAATTAGGTCACCGGCTTTAGCTTCTTGGATTTCCACCCGTTTTAAGCCAAAGAAACCATGCATTTTTGTCACGCGGAAGTTTTTATGGGTACCGTCAATTTTCACTAAAGTTACCGAATCACCCACTTTAATTTTTCCACGGAAGACCCGACCAATCCCAATACGACCCACATAATCATTATAGTCTAAGAGGGAAACTTGGAATTGTAAAGGCTCATCAGAATTATCTTCTGGTGCTGGTATATGCTCAATTACCGCATCAAAAATTGCATCCATTGATGCTTCTTGATCGGCTGGATCATCTGATTTAGAAGATGTTCCGTTTAAGGCAGAGGCATAAACCACTGGGAATTCAATTTGTTCATTATCCGCGCCCAATTCAATGAATAAGTCCAAGACTTCATCCACAACTTCAGCAGGACGGGTTGAAGGTTTATCAATTTTATTCACGACAACAACAGGTATTACCCCTTGTTCTAAAGCTTTCTTCAAAACAAACCGAGTTTGCGGCATAGTTCCTTCATAAGCATCAACAACTAAAACTACTCCATCTACCATGGATAGAATCCGTTCAACTTCACCACCAAAGTCCGCATGCCCGGGTGTATCCAAAATATTAATCCGGGTTCCTTTATAGTCAACTGCGGTATTCTTAGCTAGAATCGTAATTCCACGTTCCCGTTCAATATCATTAGAGTCCATGGCTCGTTCATCTAATTTAGCCCGTTCGTCTAAGGTTGACGATTGTTTTAATAATTCATCAACCAAGGTTGTTTTACCGTGGTCAACGTGGGCGATAATTGCGATATTACGAATGTCATTTCTTTTTGTCATTTAATTTCCTCTTTTACTTTGATTGCTTATGCGTTTAATAATTGGATTGCTTCTTGATGAACTTGGGGACTGGCGAATACGACTGTGGAAGCTTCTAATAAATCTAAAGCTTGGCCTTGACGGTCAGTGACTTTTAAGCCTAATTCTTTGAAAATAGCTAGACCTGCTGCAAAATCCCAAGGTTGTAACCGGGATGCATAATAAATTGACGCCTCACCTCGTAAGATAGATATAATCTCTAGCGCTGCAGAACCATAACCACGAACACCAAGCGCACCATTAACCAGAGCTTGAATCTGGGGATCACTTCCTACTAAGTGATATTGGTTTATATTTAAGAGACTATCCGCTAAAAACGTGTCTAGGGTTGGCACAAGTGGCTGATCATTTAGAAAAACCCCTTCGCCATTGATGCCGTAATAAAGGTCATCTTTCATTACGTCATAGATATAACCGGCTTGGGCTTGGCCATCCTCAAAAATCCCGATCATCGTTCCAAAATTATTAGCTTGCTTAACAAAATTTAAGGTGCCATCAATGGGATCAATAATCCATAAAACACCCTGAGTTGAAGTCAAATTATGGCCATGCCCTTCTTCTCCCAAAATTTGATCATTAGGAAAATAGTGGTGAATTTGGTCAATTAGGTAGGCTTCGACGGCTTTATCCATTTGGGTGACTAAGTCAGCTCGACCGCTTTTTTCTTCAATCTCTAATTCGCCTTGCAAGGCTGTCCGTAGCATATTGCCCACCTGGGCTATCCAAGTTTGAACGAGATGGTGCCGTTGATAATTCATTATTACACTTCCAATCTTATTTTATCCTTGGCGGAGACTTGCTTGTTCAAAGCATCTTTCATCGCTTTAACCACTTGATAGGTTGAATAACCACTCGTGGTTTTAAAGTCTCGATCAATTTGCTTCTCTTCACTTTTGGAAGGGACGACCGCTTTGAACTTTGCATAGCTGGCTTGAATTGCAGCTAAACTATTGCCACCTTGGTAGACTTTCTCAACCGCCACTAAAAAATTAACCACATCAATAATTTCTTCTGTAGTCCACTGATTTGAAATGGGGTAGGTATATGATTGAGGCATAGCTTCCTCCTTCCACGAATTGTTAATACTACTATACCGCATTTAAAGCTAAAAATAAAAACGAAAACGTTATCAAATATGATTATCTGCTTTTTATAAAACTTTTACCCATATTTACACATAAGTCTTCTCAGCTTACAAATGTAACTTGGTTCTTTATACTAAGCGTAGATATTTTTTAGTTTTTCAAATAGAGTTACCAAAAAGTGCGACAATTTCTATCTTAACCAAAAATCAAACCGCTCTTGGCTATGTTGCGCTTGGTGACAAAAACAAAGATTCGTCTGCTGAACTAATCAAAGGTCTAAAAATCATGGTATTCAACCGATTATGGCTACGGGTGATAATGAACGGGCTGCTAAAGAAGTCGCCCAAGAACTAGGGATTAACTACTACGCTAATCAATCTCCACAAGACAAATATGACCTAGTTGAATCCTTTAAACAAGATGGTAAACAAGTCATTATGGTTGGTGATGGGATTAACGATGCACCTTCTTTAGCTGTTGTGGATATTGGCCTAGCCATCAGTGCTGGTAGCCAGGTTGCCCTAGACTCAGCCGATGTTATATTAAGTAAGTCTGATCCTAGTGACATTCAAACATTCTTAGAACTAACCCAAGCGACTAACCGTAAAATGAAACAAAACCTCTTGTGGGGCGCGGGCTACAACTTTATCGCAATTCCCTTAGCTGCCGGTCTGCTTGCTCCCCTTGGGATTATCATTAGTCCTGCTTGGAGTGGAATTCCGATGTCTCCTTCACGGATCATTGTCGCTTTAAATGCTAACAATTTAAAAATTAAGTAAATTCATCTCATAAAAAAGGGAAGCAGTCTCAACCGAGACTACTTCCCTTACATTTAGTTTATTTCTAAGCTAAAACGTTTTATAACTACTTTACATTAGATTTTTTATGTTTAGCAACATTAATCTGATTAATCGCCCGTTCCAAAGAAATTCGTGCCCGTAAGTAAGAAGACTGATCTTGTCGACTCAAGGCTTCTTGCATATCCGCTTCAGCTTGATTTTTCATGACTTCGACATGAGATTGATCCACATCTCGGGCCCGAACAGCAAATGAAGCAGCTATATCCACATTATTATCGTGGAAAGTCAAGGCACCCCCATTAATTGCAATATAATCCGGTTCCTCACTATTTAAACGTGTAACAATTACAGCGCCAATATCAAGGACTGTTACCAAAGGTAAGTGATTGGGTAATATTGTCAACCAACCATCAATCGCATGGACACGACAGGACCGAGCATGGTGAGCATAAACCTCTCCATCAGGGGATAAAATATTGACCGTCAACATTTTACCTTCGTTTGTATCCGCCATGTAATTACCTACTTTCTTTGTCTTTAGGCATCAGCATTAGTATTAGGATCTTCGCTCGCAGTCTCACTGTTTTGACTACCATAATCT
Source organism: Eremococcus coleocola ACS-139-V-Col8 (assembly GCF_000183205.1). Taxonomy (NCBI): domain Bacteria; kingdom Bacillati; phylum Bacillota; class Bacilli; order Lactobacillales; family Aerococcaceae; genus Eremococcus; species Eremococcus coleocola. The sequence goes on from NZ_AENN01000011.1 coordinate 24,310, forward strand.
ACACCCATATCGCGGGCTTTAGCAATCACTTGATCGATGTTACCAACATTCCGGAAAGCTTCTTCAGGTAGACTGTCGTACTTACCTTCCAAGATACCTTCGAAACCATCTAAACATTCTTCAATTGACACAAAAGAGCCTGGTAGGCCCGTAAAAGCTTCTGCCACGTGGAAGTTTTGGGATAGGAATAATTGAATCCGCCGTGCCCGTGATACGGTTACTTTTTCTTCATCTGAAAGTTCTTCAACCCCCAAAATTGCAATAATATCTTGAAGTTCGTGATATCGTTGTAGGGTGGTTTGTACTTGACGAGCAATCCGATAATGGCGTGGGCCGACAATTTCTTCACTTAGGGCAACAGATGTTGATTCTAGCGGATTCACCGCCGGATAAATCCCTTGTTCGGTTAATTTACGGTCCAGGTTAGTCGTCGCATCCAAATGGGTAAAGGTAGTTGCTGGCGCTGGGTCAGTATAATCATCGGCTGGCACATACACCGCTTGAATAGAAGTGATGGATCCATCCTCGGTAGAGGCAATCCGCTCTTGCATTGCCCCCATTTCTGAAGCCAAAGTTGGTTGATACCCCACCGCAGATGGCATCCGACCGAGTAAGGCTGAAACTTCTGAACCTGCTTGCGTAAACCGGAAAATGTTATCCACAAAAAGCAAAACATCTTGTTTCATTTTGTCCCGGAAATATTCAGCCATCGTTAAGCCTGTTAAGACGGTCCGCATCCGTGCTCCCGGTGGTTCATTCATTTGACCGAACACCATGGCAGTCTTTTTATCAACACCAGAGTCACGCATTTCGAAGACGAGGTCATTCCCTTCCCGAGTCCGTTCACCAACCCCAGTAAAGACTGAAATACCATCTAACTCTTGGGCAATATTATGAATTAACTCTTGGATTAAGACGGTTTTACCAACACCGGCACCACCGAAAAGACCAATCTTACCTCCTTTTAAATAAGGAGCTAAAAGGTCAATGACCTTAATCCCTGTTTCTAAAATTTCATATTCTGAAGATAGATTTTCATATTTTGGAGCATCACGATAAATTGATTTTAATTCGTAATCAGCCTCAAGATCACCCTTGTCATCAATTGTGTGCCCTAAGACATTGAAAACCCGTCCTAAGGTCGCTGGCCCTGCAGGAACTTTGATAGTTGTTTCCCGGTCAGCTACTAACATTTCCCGTGACAAACCATCGGTGGCTGACATAGCAATGGCACGAACAATTCCATCCCCTAAGTCTAATTCAACTTCTAATACTACGTTCTTTGGATTATTTAAATCAGCTTCTGTAATTGTGGCTGGATCTTGATTAGGTACAATTACCAGAGCATTATGAATCTCAGGAATCCCCTCGGAAATTGGAAACTTTACATCCACAACCGGGCCAATAACCTGAGCTATTTTTCCAATTCTCATCTGTTTATCCCTTCTTTTCCTTCACTTGTGCATTCGCACCATTGGTAATCTCAATAATTTCGTTCGTAATTCTCTTTTGCCGTTCATGATGGTATTCTTGTTGCAAATCTGCGATTAACTTCTCAGCGTTATCAGTTGCTTGACCCATAGCCTGCATCCGCGCAGATTGTTCTGCGGTTTTGGCATCAATCACTGCTCCGTAAATTTGAGTTTGGGCATATAATGGCAACAAGAAATCTAGGACTTGGTTGACATCAGGTTCTATTAGTACTTGCGGATCAACCTTATCTTTATTTTCCTCATGAAGGTGCCGAATATTTTCGGGACTAATCGGTAGAATCCGTTCAAAACGACATTCATTCACTAAAACATTAATTGAGTGATTATAGCATAAGTATAATTCATCATAAGTCTTATCCTTAAATAAATTAACAGCTTCACGAATAATATTTCTCACTTCAGTAAAGCTAGGATAATCTGACAAATGATAACGTTCATAAGCCAAATGATAGCCATTTTCCCGGCAGAATTTAGCAATCGGTGCCCCAATGGCTAGTACTTCAATTTGATCTTTGCGGTATTTACGCGCCTGATCACGAAATTCTTTTAAAATTGAAGTATTATAATTACCGGCTAACCCTTTATCTGAGGTGATTACTAGGAAACCAACTTTATTGACAGGTCGAACTTCCATCATACTATGAAAGTTAATAAGACTATCATTATTTCCATCCTCATCCACTACAGGACTGGCATCTAAATCATATTGAATATCTGGTCGAATAACCGAAGAGACCATCTCTTTAATCTTTTGACTATAAGCATCATACTTGGCAGATTCTATCACAATACTGTTATATTTAGTTGTTGATACCAATCGCATGGCATTTGTGATTTGAGAGGTTTTTTGAATTGAATTCATTTTCTTTTTTATCTCATTTAAAGCCATTCTTGTATCACCTACTTTTATTGGATTTCAGCATGATAGGTTGCCATAAATACTTCCTTAAATTGATTAATTAAATCGGTCAATTTATTTTCATCAACTATGACTTCATTATCTTCAATTGATTGAAGCACTTCGGGATGTATTTCCTCTAAATGACTAAATAAAGCTGCCTCAAAATCACGTAAGTCTTCCACTTCGATACCTTCAAGTAAATGATGGGCTAAGGCATAAAGAATTACAACTTGCTTAGGCATTGATAAAGGTTTATGCGCTGATTGCTTTAACAATTCAACCGTGCGTTTACCACGGTCTAGGTTTTTCCGAGTCATATCATCCAAGTCAGAGCCAAATTGACTGAAGGCTTCTAATTCACGGTAAGCCGCCAAGTCTATCCGGAGAGTACCTGAAACTTGTTTCATAGCCTTCACTTGAGCTGCTCCCCCCACCCGAGAGACTGAAAGCCCAGCATTAATGGCTGGCCGCACGCCAGAATTAAAGAGGTCATTTTCTAGGAAAATTTGACCATCGGTGATTGAAATCACGTTAGTTGGAATATAGGCAGAGATATCACCGGCTTGAGTTTCGATAATTGGTAGCGAAGTAATTGAACCCCCACCTAATTCATCATTTAACTTGGCTGAACGTTCTAATAAACGAGAGTGCAAGTAAAAGACATCCCCAGGATAGGCTTCCCGTCCAGGTGGCCGTTTTAAAAGTAGGGACATTTCACGGTAAGCTGCCGCCTGCTTGGTCAAATCATCATAAATGATCAAAACATGTTTCCCTGCATACATAAATTCTTCTGCCATAGCAGTCGCTGCATAGGGTGCCAAGTACAATAAGGAAGACGGTTGTGAGGCAGAGGCAGACATGATAATCGTATAATCAAGCGCATCATACTTCCGTAAAGTATTCACAATATTTTTAACCGTAGATTCCTTTTGACCAATGGCTACATAAATACAAAGTACATCTTGTTCTTTTTGGTTAATAATTGCATCAATGGCAATGGTGGTTTTACCAGTTTTCCGGTCCCCAACAATCAATTCCCGTTGGCCACGACCAATTGGGACTAAGGCATCAATCGCCTTGGTTCCTGTTTGTAAAGGTCGTTTTACAGACTGGCGGTCCATAATAGACGGAGCTTCTGCTTCAACCGGACGTGTCTTCTCAGTCTCAATTGGACCTTCACCATCAATTGGTTGACCCAAAGGATTAACTACTCGACCAAGTAAATTATCACCTACTGGTACTTCCATGACCTTGTTTAAACGGCGAACTAAGTCACCTTCATTGATATCATGGTAGTCCCCAAATACAATAACCCCAACTTCATCAATTTCTAGGTTCTGTACCATTCCAATTGACCCGTTAGGAAATTCAACCATTTCACCTTGCATAGCTTTATCCAAACCATGGACACGAGCAATCCCATCCCCAATATAGACAACCGTTCCAATTTCTTCCATGTGGTGTGTGGCATCAAATTGATTGATTTGTTTAAGTAGGCGTTTTTCTAAATCTTTTTTATCCAAGAATAAACAACCTCCTTTTAGCTTTTAGCATGAAACATATCATGCATATGTGATAATTGCTGACGTCCACTGACCTCAAAGTAATAAGATTCACTTTGAATAGAAACTCCCGTAACTAAATCAGGATCAATAATTTCATTGACTTCTCCCAATGGACGATCAATTTTCTTAAGAAATAGGGCAATAATTTGACGTTTTTCCGCCTCTGTCAAAGGCACGACTGAGCGAATAGTCAAATTTTCAACTTCTTGACTTTCATCTTTTTTTATACGACCGGTTTTTTCGTCATATTGACGATATTGGTCCATAATTTGATCGACAAATTGACTATAGGTCGTTTCTTTAACATTATCCATGTTTAACTTCCTCTTCTAATCTATGAATAAAATCATTAATTAAACGACGGTGGTCCTCTTCATTAATTTCATGTTTAATAATTTTTTCTGCAATTTCAACTGAAACTGAAGCAATGGTATCTTCCATCTCAGCCAAAACTTCTTGACGTTCTCGTTCTATTCTTCTTTGGGCTTGTGCTTTCATGGCATCAATGTCCTGATTAGCTTCTTGTTTCAACCGCATTTTCAATTCTTCGCCTTGTTTTTTTGCATCATTGACAATTTTATTGGCTTCAACTCGTGACTGAGTTAATTTTGCCTGGGCCTCTTTATTAGCTTTTTCAGAAGCAGCCTTTAAATCATGTCCTTCATTTAACTCTTTGGTGATTAAACGTTTCCGTTGATCTAATACATTCATTAAAGGTGTCCAAGCAAAACGATGCACACAAAAAATAAGGATTAGAAAAGAAATAAGTGTCATTAGTGCATGACCTAGGGCAGTTGGTCCTAATAAGCTTCCCATTTACAATTCCTCCTTGCTATTATTGGAAAACTAAAATAAAGGCAATAACAGCTGCCATAATCGGAATCGCTTCAATTAAACCAACCCCAAGTAACATAGTTGACCGAATTTTAGATTCCATTTCTGGTTGACGAGCCATAGATTCCAAAGCCTTAGAAATTACCAAACCATTCCCAATTGCCGCACCGAAAGCGGCAAGTCCAATTGCAATTGCAGCAGCTAAACCATTCATATTTTATCAATTCTCCTTTATGCTTCTTCTTTTTCTTCAACGTGATGAATCACTTTATGAGACAGGTATACAATGGATAAGTTTACAAAAATATATGCTTGCAAACAGCCGATAAAGACTGAAAATGCTTGCCATACCATTTGTAAAGGAATCCCAATTGGCCAAGTAGCAATTCCAAAAACATTTCCTAATTCAGCGATCAATTTCAATAGAATTTCACCCGCAAATATATTACCAAACAAACGTAATGAAAGAGTCATCATATTAATGACTTCTTCAAGAATATTATAAGGCAAGAGTGCCACCGGCTTAGCATAGGTTAAACGGAAATGTTGGAGCAAACCATATTTCTTTATTCCAAAATACTGTGATATCAGATTCATCGAAACCGCCATGGCTAAACAAACAGCTAATTCTGCTGTAGGTGATTTCCAATAAGAAATACCATCTGCTTCGACTAAAATTGGTAACCCCAACAAATTAGAGACCAAAATAAAGAGAAAGACGGTGATTGCCACTACCATGTGGGCAGGCTCCATACTATCTCCCAAAGCATCTTTAACCACACCTTCAACTAAGTTCACAATCCATTCAAAAGCTAGTTGAATTTTACCTGGATTTTCAACGGATAAGTTGCGTGTAAATAGGAAGCAGAGTGCAATTACTATGACCACAGCAGCAATCATCGATAAGACTACATTCAAACCGACCGGAATGCCGAGTAAATTAATAACTACTGTTCCATCCACTTTTCTACCTTCTTTCTAGCAATAGTCTAGTGATTGCTTGTGAGCTTACAATAACAAGACACAACCACAAGTGTTTTTATTGTAACACTTAATTTAGAATTTTACATTAATCATCCTTAAATTAATAGTATTTTATTGCCCACCTATATAAAAAATTTTTAATGGTGTCTATTTTTATCTATGTCAAAATTATCTAAGACTATCTTGACATCTCTTAAAAAAGGAAAGAGCCTGAGCCCCATAAATACAAGGATAATCCTAGTTTTATGAGATTCAAGCTCAAAAATTATTAATTTTTTTATACGTGGATTGGCATACCTAAAGCTAATTCAGCCGTATCCATAGTAACTTCGCCTAAAGATGGGTGACCATGAATAGTTAAAGCTAAGTCTTCTGCGTTCATACCAGATTCAATAGCTAATAGTAACTCAGTTAAAACTTCTGAAGCATTAGGACCCACAATTTGAGCACCAACAATAATATTATCTTCTTTAGTTGTCACTAAACGTAAGAAACCTTCTGTTTGATTTAATGATAAGGCACGACCATTACCACCAAATGGGAATTTAGAAGCTTTAACATCTAAACCAGCTTCTTTAGCTGCTTTTTCAGTATAACCTGCAGCGGCTACTTCTGGATCTGTGAAGGCAACACTTGGCATAGCAACATAATCCACTTCATCTTTATGGCCAGCAATCGCTGCAGCCGCAACTTTACCTTCATAAGAAGCTTTATGTGCTAAGGCAGCACCGGCTACGATATCACCAATGGCATAAATATTCGGCTTATTAGTCCGACCTTGTTTGTCGACTTCAATTAGACCACGATCAGTCATCTTGATACCGGCAATTTCTAAGCCCATTTCATCTGTATTTGGACGACGACCTACGGAAATCAGGACATAATCTGCATTGATTTCTTCAGCTTTGCCATCAATTTCATATTTAACCGTTACAGAGTCACCATTATCAACGGCTTCTTTAGCCATTGCATTAGTATGAATGGTCATATTACGGTTCTTCATTTCTTTTTCAACAACCCGAACTAGGTCTTTTTCAAAGGTTGGCAAGATCTGAGGCGAACCTTCTAAGATAGTTACTTCAGTGCCCATGTTAGCATAAGCCATACCTAATTCAGAACCGATAACACCACCACCAATGACAACTAATTTACCAGGAATTTCTTTTAGGTTCAAAGCACCTGTTGAATCGATGACCCGGCCAGCAAACTTAAAGCCTGGAATTTCGATTGGACGAGAACCGGTTGCAATAATGGCATTATTATACGAATAAGATTGAGCACCCTCTTCATGCATAACCCGTAAATGATGTTCGTCTTGGAAGAAGGCATCCCCACGAATGATTTCAACTTTGTTCTTTTTCAATAACATTTCTACGCCACCAGTAAGTTTGGCAACGACGCTGTTATCTTTCCATTCTTGAGTCTTAGTGAAGTCAATTGCAACATCTTTAGCTGTTACACCGAAAATTTCAGAATGGTGAGCATTATGATAGGCGTGTCCTGCTGATATCAAAGCTTTAGATGGAATACATCCAACGTTTAAACATACACCACCAATATATTGGCGTTCAATAATCGCCACTTTTTGGCCTAATTGAGCAGCACGAATCGCAGCTACATAGCCACCAGGGCCTGCTCCGATAACGACTGTATCTAATTCAATTGCGAAATCTCCTACTACCATTTATGTAACACCTTATCCTTCCATTAATAACAATTCAGGGTCTGCTAGGTAACGTTTAATTTCATTCATTGCTTTTTGAGCAGTAGCACCATCAATAACACGGTGGTCATAAGATAATGATAATTTAATCATCCGACCCACAGCTAATTCACCATTTTCATCGACAATTGGTTGTTGCACGATTGATCCGAAGCCTAAGATAGCCACTTCTGGGTGGTTAATAATTGGAGTGAACCATTTACCACCGGCAGAACCAATGTTAGAAATAGTAATGGTACCATCACGCATTTCTCCAGCTGATAATTTAGAATCATGAGCCTTATTGGCTAATTCAGTAATTTCATCAGCAATATCAAACATTGATTTAGCGTTTGCATCTTTAATGTTTGGTACATAAAGACCATGATCAGTATCAGTAGCAATACCAATGTTATAGTAATTATGGTAAACAATTTCGTTCGTAGCATCATCAAGTGAAGCATTTAAAATTGGGTATTTCTTAAGGGCAGCAACTAAGGCTTTAACGGCATATGGTAAGAAGGTTAGTTTGGTATCACGTTCTGCAGCAATACCTTTGAATTTCTTACGGTGATCCCATAGTTTAGATACTTCGATTTCATCAAAGTGAGTAACATGTGGAGAAGTATGTTTAGAGTTAGTCATTGCCTTAGCGATTGCTTTACGGGTACCTGACATTTTTTCACGGGTTGTCCGTTCTGCATTAGACACAAGTGGTGTAGCTTTCTTAGCTGGGGCTGTCTTTTCAGTTGCGGCACCTGCAGTAGCTGGAGCTGTTTTTTCAGCTGGAGCACTAGCAGTTTGGTTAGGGTTGAAGTTGTTAACATCAGCTTCAGTAACCCGGCCACCTTTACCTGTTGGCACTACTAAGTTGATATCAATGCCTTTATCACGGGCTAATTTACGTACAGAAGGCATGGCTAAGACATGACCTGCAGGAGAAGTGCCTGCTCGACCTGATACTTGACCTGGTTGACTTGCTGCTGCGGCTGGTGCTGCAGAGGCTGAGTCACTTACAGCAGGAGCTGCGCTTGAACCATCACCTTCAAAGTCAGGGGCATCAATTTCTACTAAAATGTCACCCACTTGCACAACCTGACCTGGTTGAGCATGAATTTTAACGATTTTACCTGCATAAGGAGTTGGTAATTCTTCAACTGCTTTATCATTTTGGACTTCAAGAATTATATCATCTTCAGCAACTGTATCGTCTTCTGATACTAACCAAGATACGATTTCACCTTCATGAATTCCTTCACCTAATTCAGGTAAGGTAAAGTTAAAATAGCCACTCGCTTGGCCAGGTTGGTCAGCTGCTTTAGTAGCTAGCAAATCTTCTTCGGCCGCCGCAGTCACAGCTGGTTCTTCAGGTAAATCTTCACCTTCATAACCTTCAGCATCAATTTCAATTAAGACATCACCCACGGTCACAACGTCACCTTCAGAAACTTTAATTGACTTAACTGTCCCAGTTACTGGAGTTGGTAATTCTTCGACTGCCTTATCGTTTTGTACTTCTAAAATAATGTCATCTTCAGAGATTGCTTGACCTTCAGAAACGAGAATCGAAACGATTTCGCCTTCATGAATTCCTTCACCTAATTCAGGTAATGTGAATTTAAATGCCATTTGTTTATTCTTCCTTCCTTTTACTTGAGAGCTCGATTGGTGTCCTATTAGAAATCTGTTGTCTCTTTTACTTTTGCAACAATATCGTTAGCATTTGGCAACCAATCTTTTTCGGCCATACCAAATGGGAAGACTGTATTTGGTGCAGATACAAAACCAATCGGTGCTTTCAGTGATAAAACAGCTCTTTGAGAAATTTCAGAGATAACTTTTTCTCCGACACCGGCTTGACGTTGAGCTTCTTGTACTACAACTACCCGACCAGTTTTTTCGGTTGTTGCAACTAAGGCTTCAATATCTAATGGGTAAACGGTTCTTAGGTCGATGATTTCAGCAGAAATACCATCTTTTTCTAATTCTTCTGCTGCTGTGATTGCTTCACGCACCATGGCACCATAAGCAATAATTGAAACATCAGTACCTTCTTTAACAACTTTTGCTTTTCCTAAAGGAATCGTATAGTCATCTTCTGGCACTTCTTCACGGAATGACCGATATAATTTCATATGTTCTAAATAAACCACAGGGTCATTATCACGAATTGCAGAAAGTAATAAACCTTTTGCATCATATGGGTTTGATGGGATTACGACTTTTATACCAGGAGATTGAGCAATCAGACCTTCTAGGGAGTCCGCATGCATTTCTGGTGTAGCTACCCCACCACCAAATGGTGAACGAATGGTAATTGGTAAGTTACGGGTATTACCCATCCGGTAACGGGTCCGAGCTGCTTGTCCCACTACAGAGTCAAGGACTTCAAAAACGAAGCCGAAGAATTGAATTTCCATCACAGGACGGAAATTTTCAAGAGCGAGACCAATTGATAAACCACCAATACCTGATTCAGCTAACGGAGTATTAAAAACACGGTCTTCGCCGAATTTATCTTGCAAGCCTTCAGTGGCACGGAAAACCCCACCATTTTTACCCACATCTTCACCAAAGATTAAAGTGCGTTCGTCACTTGCTAAAGCGATATCTAAAGCATTAGTAATCGCTTGAATCATTGTCATTTGTGCCATTATTTATTCTCCTTTGCTTCGTATTGTTCAATTTGTTCAGCAATGATTGAATCTGGCGTTTCAAACATATTCTTCAAGAAATCAGATACTTTTTGAGGAGCTACAGATTCAGCTTCTTTAATTGCTGCTTTAGCAGTTTCTTTGGCATTAGCCACTACTTCAGCTTCTTTTTCTTCAGACCAAAGGCCTTTTTCAGTTAAGAAGATCCGGTAACGGTTTAACGGATCAAGACCACGCCAATGTTCTTGAGCACCTTCTGGTTGGTAACGTTTAGGATCATCACCAGACAAGGAGTGGGCACCATAACGGTAACATAAGGTTTCAATTAAAACTGGACCATTACCTTCAACCGCATATTCACGGGCTGCTTTAGCAACTGCATATACAGCTAAGATATCCATACCATCCACTTGGATACCAGGAATACCAGCAGCCACACCTTTTTGAGCTAAGGTTGGAGCAGCAGTTTGATATGCACGAGGCGTTGAGATAGCCCAACCATTATTTTGGATAACGAAGACAGCAGGCGCTTTAAAGGCACCAGCGTAGTTCATACCTTCATATACATCACCTTGAGAAGAACCTCCGTCACCTGTCCAAGTCATAGCGATTGCTTTACGACCATTTTTCTTAATACCGAGGGCAGCACCCGCTGCTTGAACATATTGGGCACCGATAATAATTTGTGGTGGATAAGCATGGAAGTCTTCAGGATATTGAGAACCTTCAACGTGACCTTTAGACCATAGGAAAGCTTTATATCTTGGCAAACCATGTTGCATTAATTGTGGTAAGTCACGGTAACCTGGGAAAATAACATCATCAGAAGTTGTTGCTGCAATAGTTCCAAGTTGAGATGCTTCTTGACCTGAGGTTGGAGCAACGAAACCTAGACGACCTTGGCGACTAAAAGCCTTCATCCGATCATTCCATTCACGGTAGAAAACCATATCCTCCATAAATTTAACTAACTCTTCATCGGTTAGTTCTGGCATTAAATCAGGGTTAACGACTTCTCCTTTTTCATTCAAAATTTGAACTGTCTCAAAATCAAAATTTTGAGGGTCTAACAATGCTTCAAAAGTAACTTTATTCGCTTGCTTAGCCATGAATTGTTTCTTCCTCTCTGAAAATAATAATACACAGTAAAAAAACTGTATTAATCTATGCTACAAATTTATCACTTATCTAGCTTGTTTGCAAGAATTCCCTCTTAGAACCAGTGTGGTTTTTGAGTGTTTTTCTTTAATAAAACCACCGATTTATCAGCTTTTTGTATCTACTTATCGAAAGCCACTGATTGATTGTTATCAATAATTTTAAATATTGTGAAATAGTACAGTATTTTAAAACTGTACTATTATTTTATAAATCAAAATAAAAAGTCCATTCCAGTCACATTTAGCTTGATTTTCAGTTTATTAATCTGTGCTTATTAAACTAATGATTAAAGACTTTGTGATTTAATGTTTAAAGTGTTTATTCCCATTAAAATTTCTTTTTAAAATTTTGTTCTTAATCAAATTATAATTTTGACGTCAAAAAACCACTTAAGAACCGAAAGGTCATAAGTGGTAAAAATTTGTATAAAGTTAACATTAACGCTCAACCCAATGGCCTGGTTGCACTTGCTTTAATTCAGCTTGAGCTGATAAGCTATTAGGATCAAAGCGAATCCGTTGGTGGTTCCGCTCATAGTCAGGATCAGGTAGAGGAATCGCTGATAAGAGAGACTTGGTATAGGCATGTTGGGGATGATCATATAATTGGTCTGCCTCAGAAACTTCTAGTAAACGGCCATGATACATCATTCCAATCCGATCAGAAAAATATTTAACCATGGATAAATCATGAGCAATAAATAAGAAGGTTAAATTCTTTTCTTTTTTTAATTTCTCCAAGAGATTGATAACCTGGGCTTGGATTGAGACATCCAAGGCTGAAATAGGTTCGTCAGCCACGATAAAATCAGGTCTAACCGCTAAAGCTCGGGCAATACCGATCCGTTGCCGTTGGCCGCCCGAGAATTCATGAGGGTATCGACTGGCATGATTTCTATTTAAACCGACTTCTTCTAAAAGTTCAAAGACTTGGTCCGTCCGGTCCTTATCATTGGCTGCTAGGTGATGAATATCAATCCCTTCTGCAATGATATCTTTAACCTTTTTACGGGGATTTAAGGAAGCATAGGGATCTTGAAAAATCATTTGGACTCGCTTATTAAAGGCAAGAGCTGCCTTACGTCCTTTTAAATTGGCAAGGTCTTGGCCATCAAAAATTATTTTACCAGCAGTCGGTTGATATAAATTAACTAAGGCCCGTCCTACCGTGGATTTGCCTGAGCCAGATTCACCCACTAATCCGAAAGTTTCCCCCTGATAGATTTCAAAAGAGACATCATCGACAGCTTTGACTTGGGTGGGACGGCCTTGATTAAAATATTGTTTTAAATGGCTCACTTCAACTAAAACTTTATTTGTTGGCATCGAATCCCCCTACTTTCTTCTCTTTAAAATAAGACCATCTTTCTTTAATATTGACTGGTGGTTCCACATCAGGTGCATCCGGGTGAAGTAACCAGGTAGCAGCAAAATGGTCTTGTGACACTTGGAATAATGGGGGCTGCTTTTGAAAGTCAATGGCTAAAGCATATTCATTTCTAGGCGCAAAAGCATCACCTTGTGGTGGATTCAATAAGCTAGGCGGGGTGCCTGGAATGGCATAAAGCTGACCCTGAGAATTAGCTGTGGGCATCGCGGTTAACAACCCCCAAGTATAGGGGTGTTGAGGATTATAAAAAATATCATCTACTGATCCCATTTCGACAAATTTACCAGCATACATAACGGCAACCCGGTCAGCTACCTTGGCAACTACACCCAAGTCATGGGTAATAAAAATAATAGCCATGCCAAATTTAGCCTGCAAGTCTTTTAATAAATCAATAATTTGAGCTTGGATAGTCACATCGAGTGCCGTCGTTGGTTCATCGGCAATCAAGAGGTCTGGTTGCCCTGCTAAGGCAATCGCAATGACAATCCGTTGTCGTTGGCCACCTGAAAACTGATGAGCATATTGCTTCAGTCGTTTTTCTGGCTCAACAATGCCACAGGCCGCCAATAAATGAATGGCTTCTGCTTGAGCTTCTTTAGCAGACATGCCCCGCTTTTTGATTAAAACTTCCGTAATCTGCTGGCCAATATTCAAGGTTGGATTTAAAGCCGTCATGGGATCTTGGAAAATCATAGCAATCTCATTTCCCCGAATGGTTTGCATGGTTTTATCAGATTTACCAACTAAGTCTTCTCCCTTATAAATAATTTTTCCTGATTCGATTTGGGCATTATCAGCCAATAGTCCCATTAGAGCACGGGTTGTGACTGTTTTCCCCGAACCAGATTCACCCACAATAGCCAGGGTTTCACCGGGAGCTACTTCAAAAGACACGCCACGTATGGCTTGAACTAGGCCATCATAAGTTTTGAAGGAAAGGGCTAAATTTTCTACTTGTAATAATTTATCATTTGTCATAGCTGCCTATTCCTCCTCTCTTGGATCAAAGGCATCCCGTAAACCATCCGCTAAAATATTAAAGGACAACATCAGGACAGAAATCATTAAGGCTGGATACCACATTAAATGAGGTAAGAAACGGAAGGTTTGATAGCCATCATTAATTAAGGTTCCTAGTGAAGCCTGAGGAGCGGGAATCCCAATACCAATAAAACTTAAGAAGGCTTCAAAAAAGATGGCCGATGGAATGGCAAACATAACTTGGACAATAATGATTCCCAGCATATTCGGTAAGATATGTTGAAACATAATCTTCAAAGGACTTTGTCCTAATACTCGGGCAGCAATCACGTATTCTTGATTTTTAAGTCGGAGGGTCTGAGCCCGTACAACACGAGACATGGTAATCCAAGATGTCAAAGCAATCGTGATAATAATAGATAAAAGACCCGGTCTTAGTAAAAGTAGCATTAAAACTACAATGACTAAATTAGGAATCCCGGTTAAAATTTCCAGAATCCGTTGCATCACCGTATCAACTTTACCGCCTAGCCAGCCAGAAATTAAGCCATAAATAATCCCGAGGACTAAATTAATTAAGGCAGCCACAAAAGCAACGATTAAGGAAATCCGAGTACCATGAAGAATCCGAGATAAGAGGTCACGACCTAAAGCATCTGTACCCAAAGTAAAATAAACATCTGCGGGGACACCTTTTTGCGCATACACATCATAGGCAATACCTGCCCGGTTCACCCCCATCCCGTCAAAAATACCAAATTGAGCTAACCAAGGGATTTTGGGAGCGAGTTTGGCCCATTCCGGATGTTGGGCATTGGGATCAAAAGGTGAAATCCATGGAGCTAGGAAAGCAACCCCTACAATAAAAATAGCAAAAAACAAGGCAATCATGGCACCCTTGTTCTTCTTTAAACGTCGCCAAGAGTCTTGAAAATAGTTCAAGGAAGATGCTTGAATCTGCTCATTAAGCTCAGAGTCAATTTTGATATGGCGTTCGAATAAATCAGGACTTAAATCGGACTGAGCTTGCAAGAGTTTTTGATTATAGTCAGAAGGATATAATTTTGTTAGGGCCATCTTAATCATCTCCTTCTACAAGTCGCAAACGTGGGTCGAGTATACCATAAATAATATCCACCAAAAGGATAATCATAATTAAAATACTTGAATATAAAATAGTAATTCCCATAATCGTCGGATAATCATTCACCAAAATGGACTTGGTAAATTGTTCGCCTATACCTGGGATAGAATAGATATTTTCCACCACTAGAGATCCCGTCATCATTGAAGCTGTCATGGGACCAAGAATGGTTAAAAGCGGAATGACTGCATTTCTTAAGGCATGCTTTGTCACAATATAGAACTTAGAAAAGCCCTTGGCTTCGGCCAATTCTATATAGTCAGAGTTTAGAACTTCAATCATTTCCGTCCGCACAAAACGAGCCGACTCAGCCATCGGTTGGATGGCTAAAGCAAGGGTCGGTAAAACGGTTGATATAAACCCATCACGCCAAAAGGCAATCGGAAACCAAGATAAGGTTACTGCAAAGACAAATTGTAGCACAACCGCAAAGACAAAGTTAGGGACAGACCGACCAGAAATCGCAAAAATTGAGGTAAAGGTATCGATCCAAGTGTTATGGTATACCGCCGCAATTACACCTAGGATAAGACCAACAACAGATCCAAGAACCAAGGCCTGTAAGGCTAAGATAAAGGAAGGACCAGCTCGGTCTAATAGTATTTTAGTCACTGGGGTATTATTAAATTGGAAGGAAACCCCAAAATTACCCGTCAACACATTTTTTAAATAATTAAGGTATTGGATATGCATGGGTTGATCAAGGCCATACAAGCGGTAGAGGGTCTCAACTTGACTTTGAGTCATATTTTCTACATTGGCAAAGGGAGTTCCTGGTAAAAATTGCATTAAGAAAAATGTCACGGTAATAATAATCCATAAAGTTAACAACATGAAAAGCAGTCGTTTACCAATAAATTTAATATAGGATTTCATCATAGCCTCCTTTGGCTGAAAATCTAAATGGTCAAAATGACCCAATTACCAACCAGAAAGTGCTTATTAGCTGGGTCACAGTATAACTGAATATAAACTTAGGCCTATAAAAAGTCAAACTTTCCGCTTCAAAATAAGCTTTTTCTAAAGTGGAAAAAGGGAAGCGAAACAGAAGGGAGCGGGCAAGAAGTAGAAAATCTACGATTTTCACTTCGTTTGCCCGCCTCCGCAAGGTTGATTAGGATGGAACAAGTCGCTTTGCGACATAGAAGTTAAGCTCATCTCTTCGCTCAACTACTGGGGCGCTAAGTTGTTTCACTCAAAGCGTCCCCGTAAGTGCTCCAATAGTTGAATGAAAATATGAGTTCAACTTCATTCAATAAAGAACCACAGCAAACCACTGCGCTAAAACATCTAGTATTTAAGTAAATAAACGGGGCTGGGCTTTTTTGCCCAGCCCCCATTTCAACTTAAAAATACCTTTATTCAGAAATAGATACTAGTCTTAAATTGATCGTCCGACCAAATGAATAAACTTCAAAGTTTTGAACTTTTGGATTTAAGAGATAAACGGTTGAAGCTTGATAGATTGGGGCTACAGCTGTTTCTTCTTCAACAGCAATTTGTTCGGCATCCATTAAAGCTTGACGGCGTTCCTCTGGTTTTGTCGCTAAGTCAGTCCGAGCTTGCTCAATTAACTTATCATAGTCAGGGTTTGAGTACTTACCAAAGTTAATTCCTCCACCAGTGGCATATTGTTCCAAGAAGTTAATGGCCTCTTGATAATCCGGAGCCCAAGTACCATAGAACATATCAAACTCACCTTTTGAGTTCATTTCAAGTCGGTTTTTCAATGGAACAGAACGAATACTTAAAGTTAAACCAGGCAGATTTTCTTGTAATTGAGCTTGTAAGAATTCAGCCGTTCGTTTAGATAAGTCAACATCTGAGGTTAATAATTCTAGTTCGAGTTTATCTTTACCTAACTCTTCAAGCCCTTTCTTCCAATCTTCTTGGGCAGCCTTGACATCATAGGTTAATAGATCACCCTTAGCATCCCGGTAATCTTCACCGGCTTCATTGACATCAAAATCGCGTGGCACTTGCCCATAAAGTGGAACAGACCCGTCTTGTGTGACAGATTGGGTATATAATTCGCGGTCAATTGATTTAGCAATGGCACGACGGATATGGGCATTACCTGTATTTTCGCGTTGAGCGTTAAAGTGGATATATCCGATTGTAGCTTTAGGCACGGTATGGACAAAATCAGCGCCTTCATACTGTTGAACAAAATCACTCGTCAAGACAAAATAATCTAATTCGCCCGCATCAAAAAGATCGGCTCCAGTTGAGGTTTCTTTAACGACCGATACATTGGCAGAGTTTAATTGAACATTATCTGCATCCCAGTATTGATCATTTTTAGTTAAGGTCCATTCTAAGTTAGTTCCATTCCAACCCTCCATTTTGAAAGGTCCGTTAGAAACAATATTTTCAGCTGTAGTCCCATTATCAGTTCCTACTTCTTCAAGGTGTTTTTGCGAAACTGGTAAGAAACGAGAACCAGATAATAATTTTGGTAAATATGGAGCTGGGTATTCTAGGGTAATTTCTAAGGTTTTATCATCTAAGGCTTTAACCCCTAATTCATCAATTTGCTTATCACCTTCGCGAATTGCTTTGGCATTTTTAAAGACTTCAACTGAAGATGCAGCTACAGAACCTGCTTCAGGGTCTACTAATCGTTGGTATGAATAAACAAAGTCATTGGCAGTGACTGGTTGGCCATCAGTCCACACAATATCATCTCTCAAAGTAAAAGTATAAGTTAAGCCATCTTCAGAAACTTCTACATCCTTGGCTTGGCCTAGTTCTACTTCTGAGCCTTTACCGACCCGGTATAGGCCTTCAAAAATTTGCCCCAACATATCTGAGGTTGGCACATCATTGTAAAGTGAGCTATCCATGACAGATAATTCACCATTGGTTGCAATATTAATTGATTGATCCCCTTGGGCAAATGCAGTCGCTGGACTAGCTATAACTGCTGTTGTTAAAAAAGCAGTGATCCATTTTTTTAATTTCATTTGTTTTCTCCTCTTTATCTTTCTAGTGACTCTCATATATGAACAGTCACTCATATAAATTTATTCTGTCCATACTTTAATATAAAATATAGCAAAAGTCCATTAAATTGCTTTAAGCAAAATAAAAAACCTGTCAATTTAAAATTAGCTCTCAATGAACTAGAATGGAGAGCTAATTTTAATTAACAGGCATTTTACTTTATTAATTCAGTTTAGACTACTAAAGAAAAAGCTATATTAGACTAAACCTTGGATTTGCATCAATTCAACGACCTTTTCAAAAGCAGCGATGTCAGCACCTTTAGCATAATCATGATCAAAATCATAGGCTTGACTGGCCGCTAAACAAGCCTTAAAGATATCAGCCATAATATCTTGTAATTGTTGGTCTACTTCCTCCCGGGACCAAGATAATCGCATTGAGTTTTGGGACATTTCTAAAGCTGAAACAGCCACCCCACCAGCATTGGCCGCTTTCCCTGGTGCATAAACAATGCCATGATTTTTAGCTGCCTTGGCTGCGGCAGAGGTTAAAGGCATGTTGGCTCCTTCAGCGATAAACTCCACACCACCCTTAGCTAAACGTGCCACTGCGATTTCATCGACTTCATTTTGCGTAGCACATGGTAAGGCAATGTCTGCTACCATATCAAGATTCC
The DNA here is from genome assembly GCF_000183205.1 of Eremococcus coleocola ACS-139-V-Col8. Lineage (NCBI taxonomy): Bacteria > Bacillati > Bacillota > Bacilli > Lactobacillales > Aerococcaceae > Eremococcus > Eremococcus coleocola. The sequence continues at coordinate 42,746 of NZ_AENN01000011.1, forward strand.
AAACAGACCCTTCTTGATAATTAGCCTCTGGATAAGTTTCAAGATATTCCTTTATCCGACCATAACTATCTACTTTAATCGCTTTGATTACATCGAGGTCAATCCCCTTATCTTCGTAGATAGCCCCTTGGGAATCAGACATTGAAACGACAATGCCGCCTAATTCTTCAACTTTACGGGCAGCAAAATAAGCCACATTACCTGAACCAGAGATAATTACTTTCTTTCCTTTAAGGTCTTGCCCTGCTTCGGCTAACATATGGGTTAAGAAATATACTAAACCAAAACCGGTTGCTTCAGGGCGAATGAGAGATCCACCAGAGATTAGGGGTTTACCGGTTAAAATGCCACGGTCAGCTTGGCGTAAGCGTTTATATTGGCCATATAAGAAACCAATTTCACGGCCACCCACTCCAATATCGCCCGCTGGCACATCTAGGTCGGGAGCAATATGCTTACTTAATTCAGTCATGAAACTTTGACAGAACCGCATAATTTCATTATCAGACTTACCCTTAGGATCGAAGTCCGCTCCACCTTTACCGCCACCAATAGGTAAGCCCGTCAATATATTTTTAAAGATTTGTTCAAAACCTAAAAATTTCAAAATGGATAAGTTAACAGTAGGATGGAAACGAAGGCCTCCTTTATAAGGCCCATTTAAGGATGAAAATTGAACCCGATAACCCGTATTAACATGAATCTTCCCTTGGTCATCCATCCAGGGAACCCGGAAAATAATCACACGTTCAGGTGCAGTAATCCGTTCTAATACTGCTAAATCTTCATATTCAGGATGGGCAGCCATCACAGGCTCCACCGCATCTAGAAATTCACCGACTGCTTGAAGAAATTCACTTTCATGGCCTAGTTTTTCATTAAGTTGTTGATAAATATTTTCAATATATGCACTCATTGCTTAACCCCATTTCAAAAAATAGTATGGTTCATTATAAAATAAATGAAAACTCATTGCGAGAATTTCCCATGTAAAGTTTTTGAATTTTTAGATAAAAAAAACTTTTTATTGGATAACTAAATTAATTATCCCTAAAAAGTTCGAATGACCTTTACGAATATTTTCATAAAAATATTGCTATAACAATTAAAAATAATACGCCAGGAGGGATTCGAACCCCCGACCGTTCGCTTAGAAGGCGAATGCTCTATCCAGCTGAGCTACTGGCGCAACATATAGCAACTACGTTATTATAAAACTATTTTACGCGAATTGTCAAGGCCATTTCAGCTAGAGAATCGCAATTGACCCATCATTAGCCCATGGATCTTGATCAGAGATATGTTCATAAAACATAATTCCCTTTAAATGATCAAATTCATGTTGGAAAACCATAGCCTCATAATCGGTTAACTTAATTTCTAATTCGTCACCATCAAGATTGTAGTAGCGTAAGGTGACCCGTTTAGGACGTGGCACTAAGCCCGGCACTTCACGGTTAACTGATAGACAGCCCTCCCCATCCTTTAGGGCAGCTTTTTTGACAGAATGTTTGATAATACGCGGATTAATCACAATTTCATCCATCATAACTTCAGTGCTGTCATTTTCTTCATCATAGGCTTCGAGATAGACACAAAAAATCTTCTTATCATAGCCTAATTGTGGAGCAGCTAGACCGACCCCTGCTCTCAGGTCATATTTCTCGGCCACTTCATCATTTTGACTGTTAATGAGAAATTGTCGCATATCCAAAGCCAACTGGCGGTCTTCAGCACTCAGTGGAAAACTTACTTCAGCGGCCTCCCGGTGTAAGATTGGATCATCTTCTGGGACAAAATCTTTCATAGTAATCATCTTATTAACTCCTTTTAGGGCATCTGATACCCTTTTACTTTATATTGGTTACGATCAGAATCGAAGTCAACGGATTCAACAAATGCTTCTTGTTTAAGCGCATAGATTTGTTGAGCTTGATCGGCATCGATATAGGTTTCAAAGGCTTGGGCTAACTTCATCGATTGACGCCAAATTTCTTCCTTTAAAGCTTTAATATCACTTAAATCTAAAGCTGAAAGAATCACATTGGGAAATAGGGTTGCTTGGAAATCTGATGGCATCTGATCTTTCTTATTGTAGACTGTCAAGGTTGGAATATCAAGCATGTCTAATTCTCTCAATAAGTCCACCACAGTTTGCTCATGATAGACTCTCGCGGGATCTGACCCATCCACCACATGAAGTAATAAATCAACATCTCGAATTTCTTCTAAGGTTGACTTAAAGGACTGTACTAATTCCTGAGGTAGGTCCTCAATAAAACCAACCGTATCGGTAATAGTAAACCTATCATTGCCATGCAAACTTAACTTGCGAGTCAGCGGGTCAAGGGTCGCAAAAACCTGATCTTTTATGAAAGTTTCCGTTTCGGTCAATTGACTTAATAGGGTCGATTTTCCGGCATTGGTATATCCCACCAAACCCAGATTAAATTCTTTCCCTTGACGACGGCGTTGACGCGTCTGTTGACGTTTACTCTCAACCTTGGCTAGTTCCCGTTTAATGGTCAACATCCGTTGCCGAATATGCCGGCGGTCTGTTTCAAGTTTGGTTTCCCCTGGTCCTCGCGTTCCTATCCCGGCCCCTAACCGAGACATGGCTTGTCCTTGGCCAATAATCCGTGGCAAGAGATAATTATATTGAGCCAATTCAACTTGGAGTTTGCCCTCACGTGACCGAGCCCTCAATGCAAAAATATCTAGAATCAATTGGATTCGATCGATAACATTGACCCCTAAATTTTGGGATAAATTTTGATTAACCCGAGGGGATAACTGATTATAGGTCACAACTAAATCGATATCTTCTACTTCTATTTGAGCTTGGATTTCTTCCAACTTTCCACTACCTACCAAGGTCCTGCCATCTACATGAGGTAAATTTTGTTGGACACTAGCAAGAACCTCTCCCCCTGCTGCCTTAACTAAGTCTTTCATCTCATTCAAGAGGACCGACATATTTTTGTCAGCCATTTCAGGGGTTTGAACCGCAACAATTAAAACCCGGTCCATAGCTTTATGGGTTTGATTGGTCTGGTGCATACTAGGTCATCTCTTTTCTACTTGCCTAAAGCTTCTTTTATAATCGGCACTAATTCTGCTAAGATTTGATCCAAGTCACGGTCCATATCGACCCAAACTGGGTGGATTAAACGATTCCGAAACCATGTTAATTGCCGTTTGGCATAACGTCTGGAATTACGCTTGATAGTTTCAACTACACTTTGATAGTCGACTTGTCCTGCAAAATAAGGCAACCATTCTTTATAACCAATTCCAGCTAAGGACTGAAACGATTGGCCTTGAGCTTGGTCGACTAAGGTTTTCACCTCAGCTTCTAATCCTTGGCTTAGCATCTGGTCTACCCGTTGGTTAATCCGCTCATAGAGTTTTTGCCGGTCCCGATTCAGGACTAAGACTAAATAATTATAGGCGGATTCTCGCTGGTCAAAATGTGTCTGACTTGAAAAAAGCTGACCACTGGTCTCTATCACTTCAAGCGCACGAATCAGTCGGCGTGAGTTTTGATATGGAATCTTTGCAGCCGCTTGAGGATCCTTTTGCTGCAATTCTTGCCACAGGACTTGGGATCCTTCAGCTTCTAGTCGGTCTGCTAAATTTTCCCTCACAGTAGGGTCAACGGATTGGGGTCTACCGAATTCTAAATCATAGAGCAGGCCCTCAATATATAAGCCGGTTCCACCCACCAGTATGGGTAAGGACCCTTCCTGACTAATTTCTTGAATAGCGGTCTGGGCCAGCCTTTTAAAATCTGAAGCATTAAAGGCTTGATCTGGTTTCTTAATATCTAAAAGATGGTGGGGAACTTCTTCCATTTCTTGCGCTTGAATCTTGCCGGTCCCAATATCTAGACCTTGATAGACCTGCATACTATCCCCATTAATGACTTGACCTTCCAAGGCATGGGCGAGATGGATAGAAAGTTGAGTTTTGCCGACCGCAGTGGGACCTACAATAACCAAGAGCGATGGCTTATTTGACATGGTAAAACTCCTTTCTACGATCACTTAATTTTGATAATCCTTTAATAATTCCTGGGCAAGATCAAGTGAGGCAGCCGTTAGGCTTTCACCCGACATCATACTGGCAATCACTTTGACCCGGTCTGGGTCAGCCAAAGTCGTAATCTTGGTTTGAGTTGCGGTTTGATCAGCATCTAAGTCCTTTTGAATAAATAGTTGTTGGTCAGCCGCTGCAGCTACTTGGGCTAAATGCGTGATACACAGGACTTGATGGCTCTGACTGATTTCTTTAATTTTATCAGCAATGGCATGGGCAACCCGACCGGATACCCCAGAATCGATTTCATCAAAGACCATTACTTTACTCATGGCTTGACTGGCAAAAACGCGCTTTAAAGCCAACATAAACCGCGACAACTCACCACCCGAAGCAACCTTTACCAAGGGGCTCAAATCTTGCCCCTTATTAGTCGCCACATAAAACTCTAAATTGGCAAATCCGCCCTCATGTAAAGCTAAGAAATCAAACCCACTCAATTCCCGGTCCTGGCCCACTGAGCTAAAATGAACGGCAAAGCTAGCATCCGCCATATAAAGGTCGCCTAATTGGGCTTCAATCGCATGTTTTAGCTTCTTCGATACGTGACGTCGATTTTGGTCTAAGAGCTGGGCTTTTTCATAAAGGTCGGTATAAGCTGCCTGTAATTTGTCCTTTAACTGAGCTAAATACCGGTCCCGGTGCTGAATTTGAAAAATTTCTTCAGCTAAAGCAGCTTCATAGTCAATCAGTTCAGGCACTGTCATCCCATATTTACGTTTAAGCTGACTATAATCATTGAGCCGACTTTCAACCTCATCAAGATTCAAATCTGAATCAATCACCGATAAATCTTTAAAAGCCAACTGTTGGGCTATATCTTCAAGTTCAAAGCGACTCGTCTTCAATTGATCTATCATGACTTGATATGAATCATCTATTTTTACTAACTCTTCCAAAAAGGTCATGGCTTGGTCCAATTGATTCAAGACAGACTGGTCTGATTCACTCAAGACTTGGTTCAATCTTTCTATGTCAGCTTGTACCTGAACTTGGTGCCGCATTTTAAGGCTGACTTCTTTTAAATGGTCCTCCTCTGCCGCATCTAGACCAAACTTCTCTAACTCTTGAGCTTGAAATTGAATAAAATCCAAGCGTTGCAATTGATTGCTTTCAGTTTCTTGCCCTGATATCCAATCTTTGCGTAATTGTCTGTAGTTGGCATAAGCTTTTTGGTAAGTCTGTAATTGGTTTAATAAACTAGGGCCAGCAAATTGGTCGACTAAGTCAAGATGGGTATTGGGATTCAATAACACTTGATGTTCATTTTGACCATGGATATCAACTAAAATTGCTCCTAATTCCTTAAGCATGCTTACATTAGCCAAATGACCATTCACTCGAATCAGATTAGCCCCCTTGAGATTAATTTGCCGTTGCAAAAGCAAACTGGCATCCTCATCTGAATAACTTAGGCCATATTTATCTAAGACTTGACAGATTGCTTGTGGTAAGTGGTCAAAAACAAATAAAGCTTCGAGACTTAATTTATCCGCACCCTTACGGATAAAATCGACTGAGCCTCTCCCACCACAGACTAAACCCAAAGCATCAATAATAATCGATTTCCCCGCTCCAGTTTCACCTGAGAGAACCGTCATCCCCCGGGAAAAATCAATACTAGTTGCTTGAATAATAGCAAAATTCTCAATATTCAATGAAATTAACATCAGAAACTCCTCACCTACTATTTACCCCACATTAAGGCATGAGCCTGGTCTACTATTGCCTGACAATCGATTGCTAGGTTTGACTGATTTTCTTGCTTACGGTTTTCTAAATTGGCCAAGAATTCAATATTACCTTCGCCACCTTTAATTGGTGAAAAGGTCACTTCTTTAATTACATAGCCGTGACCCGCAATCATAGCCAAAACCTCAGAGAGGACCGCATAATGAACTTCCTTATCTTTAATTACCCCATGCTTACCAACTCTTTCCGGGCCGGCTTCAAATTGAGGCTTGATTAAGGCAATAACTGGTCCATCTGCAACCAGGATGTCCTTAAGCGGCGGTAAAATTAAATCTAAAGAAATAAAGGAAACATCGATTGATGCGATGGTTGGTTGACCTTCCTGAAAATCTTCTAAGAGGGCATATCGAAAATTCTTCCGTTCCATCACTACGACCCGGTCATCTTGGCGTAACTTATAGGCCAATTGATTGTAACCAACATCAAGGGCGTAGGATAACTTAGCCCCATTCTGGAGTGCTGCATCTGTAAAGCCTCCCGTTGAAGCGCCAATATCAAGTAAGATTTGGTCTTGCATGGTTATGTCAAATTCTTCTAAAGCTTTTTCTAATTTCAGACCACCTCGGGAGACGTAGGGAAATGGTTTCCCCTTGACATGGAGAATTTTACTAACATCTATTTTTTCACCAGCTTTATCATAGCGTTGGTTATTTTCGTCATAAATCTGACCTGCCATAATCAAACGTTGCGCTTGTTCCCGTGAATCAGTTAAGCCGGCTTGCACAACTAACTTATCAACCCGTTCTTTCTTCATGCTTTTTGCTCCTTAACTTGGATATTTAAATACTCTAGAAAAGCTATGAGACGATTGAAATCTTTCCGGGTTTCTTTAGTTAGACGAAATATCACCTGATGCATGGTTTCAATTTCAGCTTCTAAAGCAGCTTTGGCGCCATCCACTCCTAAGAGGCTGGGATAAGTCGCTTTATGGAGACTTTCATCCCCGTGTTCTTCTTTGCCAGTTGACTGGCTATCTAAAAGAACATCTTGGAGATCATTATGGATTTGATAAGCCAAGCCAAAGGCTTGGGCAAATTCATCAATTAATTTCAATTCTTTATCACTGGCATCTGAAATAATAGCCCCCGCTTGACAGGCGTAAGAAAAAAGTCGGCCAGTTTTAAGTCGATGAATATTTTTCAAGGCTTCAATAGTTAGCGTCTGGTTTTCAGCTCGGATATCAAATAATTGTCCCGCAACCATCCCGGTTGACCCTGCCGAACGACTTAAGAGTTCAATTAATTTTAAGCGTTGACGAGGTTTTAACTTGGCTTCTTGAGCAATTAAAGCAAAAGCATCGGTTAAAAGGGCATCCCCTGCCAAAATAGCAGTTGCTTCATCAAATTGGACATGATTGGTTGGTTGTCCCCGCCTTAAATCATCATTATCCATGGCAGGTAGATCATCATGAATTAGTGAATAGGTGTGGATATATTCCAAGGCAAAAGCTGTGGATAGACCATCTTTAAGATTGGCTTGTTCAAAAATATCAATCACCAAGAGCACCATCAAAGGGCGAAGACGTTTGCCCCCATTTTTAAGGGAATATAACATGGGTTTAACCATCTCCAAAGGGGCTTCAATTGATAAACAATGTTTATCAAATTTACGTTCATAGTATTGACGTAGTTCTGGAATTGTCTTAGTTGTCATAGGGCTACTCCTTATCCAAAGGAACTGAGCCTTGGTCTGTCATTAATTTAGCCACGGTTTCTTGTGCACTGGTTAGTTTATTCTTACAAAATTGACTTAATTGGGTGCCACGTTTATAGGCTTCAATCGCTTCTTCTAAAGGTAAATTTCCTTGCTCTAATTGACTCACGATTTGTTCTAATTCGGCTAAGGCCGCCTCAAAATCTTTGGGTTCATTTTTTATTTCAGTCATCTAGTTCTGCTCCTCTCCCATCGAATCAAGTAAGTTTTGGCTTTGGGCTTCTTGATCAATAACTTGACCATAAATCGAGCCATCCGTAAATTGAATTTCAATCGTTTCACCTATCTTAACATCTTTATAAGATTTCACAAGCTTATCTGCTTGTGTGACCAAGGCATAGCCTTGCTGCATAATTTGCAAGGGGCTGCGGGCTTCTAACAGATCCGTATGATTTTTTAGGGCTTGGTTTTGACTTTGGAGATAAACAAGGGTCGCTCTTTGTAGGGCCTGGCTCCGGTCTTTTAAAGTAGTTGCTTGATATACCAACGATTGTTGCAAATTCTTAATTTGGATGGCTTGGCTCGTCTTTTGAAAAGCTTGGTCTGCTTTATTCAGCACTGTTTGCATGGTCACTTGTAGCGATTGGTCTAATAGGTCCAAATTTTGGCTATAGGCTTGATATAAACGGTCAGGTTGCTTAAAAATATAAGAATCGGTAATCCGTTTCAAATAGTCTTGCCGCCCTTGAATTGCCATTGTCATGGCTTGGCCCAGACGTAATTGTTGTTCATCCAACCGCATCAGCACTTCATTCAAGACTGGGACGGCTAATTCTGCCGCTGCCGTAGGCGTTGGTGCCCGCAAGTCGGCCACTAAATCGGCAATGGTCGTATCAGTTTCATGGCCAACAGAAGAAATCACCGGCAAAGGCGAGGCTAAAATTGCATGGGCTACTACCTTTTCATTAAAGGGCCAGAGGTCTTCAATCGAGCCACCACCCCGAGCTAAGATAATGGTATCAAAATCTTGAGCTTGCTGGCGAATGGCCTCAAAGGCGGCCACAATCTCCCCAGCCGCTTCCTTACCTTGGACTCTACTAGGAAAAACAACTACATCAACAATAGGATACCGGCGTTTTATTGTCGTGATGATATCGCGGATGACAGCACCAGACGGACTGGTAATCACTGCAATTCGTTCTGGAAACCGTTTAATCGGTCCCTGTCTTTGTTCAAACAGACCGGATTTACGAAATTCTTCTTTTAGTTGTTCTAAGGCTTGATAGAGGGCCCCCACGCCATCGGGCTGAATGTCCTCCAAATACATTTGATAAGAACCTGAACTCTCATATAAGGAGACATACCCTTTTACAAAAACTTTCATCCCTTCTTCTAACTTAAAGGGAACTTTAGCAAATTGGGACTTATACATGACCACCGAAATTGTAGCCCGATCATCTTTAAGTCGGAAATACTGATGGCCATTGGGTCTTAAGCGGAAATTGGACACTTCGCCCACTAGGTAAACTTCTTGTAAATATGGATCACGTACAAATTTTTGCTTTAAATAGGCGGTGAGAGCAGATACAGTGAGGAATTTTTGGCTATCTAACTTTTGCTTATCTACCATTATCTGCCTCCTTTCGAATCCTATCTAAATTTAAATTATTTTGCAGTCCATAAGCTTGTAAGACCGACTCCATCAAAGTCATAACGGTCACTGGACCTAAGCCACCTGGCACAGGGGTAATTGCTTTAACCTGGTCTTTTAAGTCAGCATAAGGAAAATCTCCCACCAACTTTCCGTCAGAGTCCAAATTTGTGGCCACATCAATCAAGACCGCTGCTTTGGAGATATCCTCCGCTGAGAGCACCCCCACTTGGCCCATGGCTGAAATAATTAAGTCTGCCTGGTTTAAATAAGGGGTTAAATTAGATGTTTCCCGATGGCACAAGGACACTGTCGCATCAAGATGGCTCAATTTTATGGCCAAGGGAAGACCCACTATGAAACTCATACCTAAAATTGTGACTTGTTTACCCCTAACTGGGACTTGATAAAAAGTCAATAAATCTAAGACCGCTTGAGCAGTCACCGGCAAAAATGTTGGCTGGTTTAAATTAAGCCGGCCTTGATTGATGGCATGTTGGCCTTCAATATCCTTTTGGGGAGCAACAGTTTGTTGAAGTGCATATTGCTCGGAAGTTGGCAAAAGATGGCTTTGAACCTGGATAGCATGAATATTATCATCATAATTCCAAGTTTCAATCAGAGCTTCCATGTCTGCAAGTGTGGCATAGTCTGCAACATCCGCTACAGTCAACGCTAAGCCGAGTGCTTGGGTCTGTTTTTTTATTTGCTTGAGGTAAACTTGATTCCCTTTTTCCTTTCGATTGGTGAGGATGGCTAAGCCTGGTTTCTTGAATTCAGGGTCTAAATCTTTTATAAAATTTTTGCATGTCAAAAACTTAGCCTGCGCTAAGCGTTCGCCTGTCAAAATTTGTGTCATCCTCATTCCTCCATTCGCCTAAATTTTACCATATTTATTGTTTGGATTCATATTTTAAAAATTTGTTGCAATAATTAAAGAGGTCAGGTATCCTCCTGACCTCTTATACAAAATAATAGGCTAATTATTTAAGCTTAGCCTCATCCTGATCCTGATTTTGCCCCAAATCATTAATAGCTGTGGCTAAAACGCCGTTAATGAATTGCCGCGATTTATCATCTGAGAAAAATTTGCTCAACTCAATCGCTTCATCCACTGTAACTCTAGCCGGCACATCTTCTTTATCCATATAGAGTAATTCGAAGAAAGCAACCCGTAAAATATTCAAATCAATGCGGGCAATCCGCGCTAAAGTCCAATTTTTTAAATATTTTTCGATATGGGCATCAATCTCACTGAGATGATCTACCACACCATTTAAAAGCAAATACAAATAATCATTAGCAACTTCATCATAGCCTTGGTCAGGAAAATGACCTGATTCTAGGGCAAAGTCTAAAGCTTGATCTAAGTCATTATTACTTTCAAAGTGGGTATAATCATATAAGGCTTGAACCGCTACTTGTCTGGCTTGCGAACGATTTTCAACAGATAACCCCATCTTACTCACCGACTTTATCTAAAAGATTATTCGCGTTGCTATCAGTTTCTACTGACATAATATGGACATTCACTTCTTGGATTACAATATCGGTCATGAACAAAATTTGTTCTTTGACGGTTTCTTGAATGGCTAAGGCTACTTGTGGCGCAGAATAACCATATAGAATATGAACCGCCACATCGAGTGCAATCGGTTGGCCTTCAAGTTGACTGGCCGTTGCTTTAATCTTATCACCGGTTAATCCTAGAAAAGCACCTAATTCCTTTTGGAGTTGACTTTCGGTTTTAACCACTCCTGGAACTTCACTGATTGCCTTAGCAGCAATTGCTTCTAGAACACTGGTAGTAATTGAAATAGTTCCTAATTCATCTTGGCTTACGGCACCAAATTGTAAGTCTTTTTGTTTAGCCATGCATCTTCATCCCCTTTGTGTCTTGCTTTAAATTTCTTAGCTATATTCTAGGCTATTTACCTAGACCTGTCTATTAAAACTAAATCGTAATCAATTCTCGTGGTGCAGTTTGAATTGGAATCATGCCGTCTTCCGTCACAATTAAATCGTCCTCAATCCGCACACCACCAAGTCCTGAGATATAAATACCAGGTTCATTGGTAATCATTTGGCCCGCAACCACAGGTTTATGATTTAAGCGAGAAATAGCCGGGCCTTCGTGGATATCTAAACCAATACCGTGGCCGGTGGAATGACCAAAGTATTCGCCATAACCTTTTTCGCTAATATAATCACGAGCAATTGCATCAATTTCAGCTCCGGTCATACCAGGTTTAGCTTCTTGAGTTACTTTCATATGCGCATCATAGACTACTTGATAAATTTCTTTCAATTTATCATCCACTTGCCCTACCGCAATAGTCCGGGTCATATCCGAGGTATAGCCCTTATAATAGCAACCGAAGTCTAAGGTAACCAATTCTCCTTCTTCAATTACTTTTTCAGAAGCGACCCCATGAGGCATGGCAGACCGTAAGCCTGAGGCTACAATTGTGTCAAAAGACATGCCAGTTGAGCCTTTAGATTTGCAGAAACGTTCTAATTCGTTAGCAACTTCGATTTCAGTAGTTTGACCTGCTTTGATAAAACCTAGGATATGGTCAAAGGCTGCATCCGTAATAGCACAAGCATCTTTGATTAATTGAACTTCAGTTTCATCTTTGATTTCACGAATCTTTTCAATCAAACCTTTGGTTTCAATAATTTCAACTTCAAATAAATCGGAAAGTTCCATGTAGGTTGAAACAGTCATATTATCTGCTTCAATACCCAAACGTTCGATTTTATCTTCAATTAAAATATCATTGATTTCTTGGTAGACCCCATCGGTTTGGATTCTAATTTTGAATCCCTTGGCTTGGGCTTTGGCTTGGTCGGCATAACGAAAGTCAGTAATAAAATAAGCATCTTCTAGGGTGACTAAGACTTGCGCTGTGGTTCCCGTAAAATTGGATAAATAACGAATATTATAAGGAGTAGACACTAAGAGTGCATCAAGACCTAATTCTTTTAACTCCTTACGTACATTTTCTAATCGATATAACATATTAAGTCCTTCTTTCATCAGATTACCTTTATTATACCAATCTTGACCTGTAAATGACAATGATGAAACCAAGCAAAAAATTTTCGTAGCTTCTTCTTGTCAAATTTCTCCTTTTTATTAAGTAATGATTGAGTGAAAACTCTGGGCTTAGAAGATAGACTGCTTCCTAAATACCCAGCAGTCCAAGCTAAAAACAAGGATTTTCCTACTTCAATCCCGCTAGCAAAAAAGCAGCGGACTAATCCTGCTGCCACTCATAATAATAGAATTTAAATTGGTATTTTATCGGACTTAAGGGAGTAAAACTTGTTCTGGTAAAATCACTTTGATCAATAAAGCTCGTCATCCTTAACCCATCTATCGCCCCCATCACTTGGACTCCACCTGCTTCATAGGCATAGTTTGCTTGAATTTGTGAGAAATAATCATAATGGTTGGTATAATCGGACTCTCGCCGTTTTACTAGCCGATAATCTGATTTTAATATTTCAGCTTCGATGGCTAACCAGGGATCATCTGCTTGATATTTAGGGTCCACCTGGGTCAAACCCGAAGGTTTGAAGCTGCCCATTAATCTGATTGAATTAGGATTGATCAGGGAATGATAAGCTTGGTCTACAAATACATCAATCCGTAATAATGCCAGCCTATGATTGCTTTGATCTTCCATAATCCAAATGTGAGGATGAATTAATTGCCACGCATCTGTTTGATTGCCAACCCACCTGACTTGTCGCATCTGGTCTTCTGCCTGATTAAGTAAAACTAGCTCAAATAACTTTAGTTTTTCCTGAATTTGTGGATTGATTTTTTCCAGAGCCATATTTTCTTGAACGCGAGCCTGGTAAAAGGTATTTAGCTCTTTAAGGTGTATCCCTTGGTAGGCATTCAATTGAATAATGCCTAGATAAATTAGATGACTAATCACCATAAAAACCAAGACCAAGGGCAAGGCAATGGCACGCTGACCCTTTTTTCCGGGACTAGCTTTAGGAAATCTCATCAGCTGACCCTACTTTCTGGACCGACAGCTTTAAGGGGATGAACCCCGTAAATTTTTGACCATTATCAAATTCCACCCACACATAAAGGCCACTTGAAAATTCAAAGAAAGTAAAATCCGCGACTTCAAGGAGTAAGGGGTGATAACCAGGCCGCTTAATTAACTGATTTTGATAAGCTTGTAGATAAAATGTTTCAGCTTCATTACCTTTTACAATGATTTGTTTGCTTTCGACTTGTACTTGGTCATATCGTTTTAATTCGTTTTCCAATAAGACCAAGAACTGGTGAAAGTCTAAATAATGATCAGCTTGGACCCGATTGACTTCCTGTCGGTAAACTAATAAGACTGATTGAAGGGAATAAAGGATGAGACTAGCAATAAATAAGACAAATAAGGATTCAATCAAGGTAAATGCTTTAGTCTGTGCTTTCATAGGCAAGAACTCCTAAACTATGACCTGATTCAAAACTAAGATAACACACTTCACGGTTACATTGATAATCCGTTAGTAAATCATTATATGCCGTCTGATAACTTTCGAGCAAAACCTGAATTTCCTCCTCTTGACCCGCTAAATCATCATCGTCGGTCACGGGCGTCGATTCAACTCGTTGCGGGAGGGTAACTTGCGCGAGCTCATAAAGAAGACGCCATTGTGAATGCTGACTTTTCTGCCTTTGGATTTGGTCTATTTCCAGTGAGAGACCGGGCACATATAAGACTAGGATGAAAGAAAATAAGAAAAATGCTAAAAGTGCCTCAACTAAGGTAAACCCCGCTTTATTGGGATAATACAAACCGACCACTCCCTAACTGAAATTTTAAATAATAAGCTTCCTGCTTTGTTAAATCATTAAAGATAACTGTTTTAAAAGCATTCGTCCGGCCAGTTGGTGTAAAGATAAATTCAAAGTTACTTGCTAATTCTAAGTCTGCCGGTAGATCTAAGATTTGATAAGGATATAAGTGACTTTGAGCAGCGAAATAAATTTGATTCAAATCTTTATGAAAAGAAACTCTGATAGGTTCTAACCGAGTCATGGCTTTTTCCTGGCCAAAAATTAACTGAGACTTTAGATGAGAAAAGAAAAAATTAACTTCGAGATAATGGTGTAAGTCCCGGCTTGGGATTGTTTGAAAGGCAATCATTACTAAGGTAATTATGGTTAAAACAAGCAGACTTTCCATCAAAGAAAAGCCTGCTCGAGTCTGGAGTTTTCTACTAATCATACAGATTTAGTTTTAAGTACTCGGAACTGTAATTGGGTCTGGTATAGTTTCACTTGGTCCAATATCGAGTAATTTTTCCGCTTCTTTGACTTGTTTTTCAGTGAGATAACCCGCTTCTTGTAAAGTGGTGGTGGTAACAGTGGCACTATCATTTTCCACCATTTTGTAAGTATTGACTTGAGTGGTGAGAATTTCAGCAATATTTTCTTTTGCTTGGGCTTCAATCCGGTCCCTTTGACCCGAGACATTTGGAATAATAATCGCCATTAAAAGTCCGACTACAATGAGAACAATTAACATTTCCAGGAGAGTAAAGCCAGAATTTTTCTTTTTAAAACGGGTTAAATGATTAACTAGCTTTAATAATAATTTTTTCATCATATCCTCCTTATTTTAAAAACCATCAAAAGTTAACATCGGTAACATCATCATGAGATACATGGCAAGCACTAAGCCAGCAATGATTAAAAATAAAATGGGTTGGACATAAGCAATTTTCTGACTAATATCTGCCAAAAGATCATCAAAAGTCTTCTGGGAATACAGTTGGCACTGACTGGCTAATTGACTGGTTAATTCAGCGTGGTGGATTACATAGGGTAAATCTTCCGCAAAAATTAAACATTCTTTTAGGAGCGTGGCCAAATCGCGGCCACTTTTGAAACCTACTTCTAAGTGATGGGCAAGATGGGTCATGAGTGGATCTATGGGGTACTTTAGAAGAAAAGTTAGGGTTTGTTGCAGAGAATAGCCCCCTTCATAAAAGTAAGCTAATTCCCGCGTAAATTTATACGAAGCATATTTAATTACCCAGTGACCAAGCAGGGGAAATTTAGATAGGCGCCGAAGTTGCTCTAAATAAGCAAACCGCCGAAAATAATAAGTAAGCATGCCTATACTTACTAAAATTAAGCCCAGGCTGCCTAAGAAAAGTTGGGGTAAATAAGCAAAGAAGCTAATCAAGCTCTTCACTAAAATGTTCGAATCAAAAAGCTCTTGACTGATAAAACTCGTAATATGAGGCAGTAAAAAAGACCGCATCAAAAACAAAAGCCCAATCAAAAAAGCAAACATAATTAATGGGTAAATCAAGGATTGAATTAATTTCTTTTGGTAGTTATGGATAAGATCAATATGTTGGCCGGCTTTTAATAAGCCTTGATTAAATCGCCCTTGCTTTTGGGCATAATAAACCTGACTTCGACAGGCCAAGGAAAAGCCTAAATCAAACAAAGCTTGGTCAAATTGTCCTCCTTTGCCCAAAAGTGTCATCATATGGTCTAGAGCCGGCGTTTGTTTGGCCAGGAGAATTTTCATAAAATTTAAGGCCTGGATTAAAGAAAAACCTTCTTGTAAAAGCGTGGCAATAGATTTAAGAAAATATGCTTGTTGTTTTTTGGGGATTTTAATCCTAGGCTTTCGGTTAAACCAATTCAAATTTTTCATAGTTTTCTTTAGAGATGTAGCCATAAGCCCAAGCCTTTCTTAGCTGGTGGTTTAATGACACAAAGTCTAGTGCCATACGTCCGTCCTGAATATAATGCTTCAAAGTGGGTCCGTGGAGAATTTCATAAATCGCTAAGCGTTGGTGCTGTAAATGATTAGTCAGACAAGATGTCACCAAGCGTTGTGACACCACCCCAATTAGGGTTTGTTCTAATTGCTGCTGACTTATCTTTAATTCCTGGAGGCGGCCAATGACCCCCTGACAATTTTTGGCATGGATCGTGGCAATCATTAAATGTCCCGTTAAGGCTCCTCGAATCACCATCCGGGCGGTCTCTTCATCCCGGATTTCACCGATGAGGAGGATCTCAGGATGGTGACGTAAACTCGCCTTAATCAATAAGTCATAACTAATACCAGCCCGAAGATTGATTTCAGTTTGGAGAAAATTTGGTTCATAGATTTCGACGGGATCTTCCATGGTAATAATTTGAATGGTTTCCTGCCCCATTCGCTGCCTCAATAGATGATAGATAGTGGTTGTTTTACCAGAACCCACTGGACCCGAAAAAAGAATCAGACCACTCTGGCGTTTAACTAATTTCTCTAGAACTTGTTCCTGCTTAGGAAAATAAGTCTGTAAATGTTGGTCTTTGGTCCGCTCTGCTTGTAAAATCCGAATTACCAAGGATTCCTCTAGGTGAACATTGGCAATCGTCGAAAACCGTAGTTCTACCTGACTATGGTCTAGCTGATAGTTAACCGAGCCTGACTGTGGGCGCCGTCGTTCCCCCACCTCCATATCCGCTAAATATTTGAAATAAGCAATTAAACGTCGCCCCCATTCAAGTCCTTGATCTTGGAAATGACTTAAACACCCCTCTTTTCGGAAATAAATACGGTAGTTTTCTTTCCAAGGTAGCAAATGGACATCTGAAACCTGAGCCTTTAAGGCTGCTTGTATTAAATCCTTTCCTGCTTGTTCAATCATGGCTAACTCCTTTCATCTTGCCTATAAATAAATACCCTAAAAAATCACGATTCCGTTTTAATCGAGTAATTTATTTTAAAAGGAATTAACAGCAGGTCAAAAGCAAAATAACTTTATTTTTTGCGGTGCTATTGACGTCCGTATAGGTGAATTTGATAGAACTGACTATCACTCAAGCAAAAAATCACCGCAAGTTCATTTGACTAAATAGCTTAATACGTAAATTAATCGAGGGACTGGACTTTTTGCCCAGCCCCGTGACTATACTTGATTTTGCTAATATGCTATTATAGAAAAGGCAGAGAAAACGGGTTTCACCAAAAATTTCAAAAGGAGATTTAACATGATATATAAAGTAAATTATCAAGAAAATAAAATCGAAGTACCTCGGCGTGAAAACACCAAGGCACTTTATGTCGAAGCGGATTCTATAGTGGAAGCCCGCTCAAAAAATCAGTGAAAATACACCATACAATATTGAATTTATTCAAGAAATAGATGGAGCGTTCTTGGAATACGAACAAGAAAACAATCCTGATTTTAAGGTGTTGACTTTCTAAGATGGCAGTCAATTTAAAAAATAACGAAGTCGGCGTTTTTGCAGTCGGTGGTTTGGAAGAAATTGGAAAAAATATGTATGGGGTCCAATTTCAAGATGAGATCGTCCTCCTTGACTGTGGCGTTTTATTCCCAGAAGATGACTTATTGGGAATTGACTATGTTATCAATGATTTTCAATACATTATCGAAAACCAACATAAGGTAAAAGCCTTAGTCATTAGTCATGGTCACGAAGACCATATTGGTGGAATTCCTTTTCTCTTACAACAATTAAATGTGCCAATCTATGCCGATCCACTAGCTGCTGCCCTTATTCGTAACAAATTACAAGAACGTGGCCTACTTAGGGATGCACAGATTACCGAATATAAAGAAGACACTGAGATTAACTTCCGTAAACTTAAAGTATCCTTCTATCGGACAACTCACTCTATTCCTGAAGCTTATGGAATAGTTATCAATAGCCCAGTTGGTAATATCGTCTTCACAGGTGACTATAAGTTTGACTTTACCCCTGTGGGCGAACCAGCAAACTTACATAAAATGGCACGAATTGGTGAGGAAGGCGTCCTCCTCTTGATGGGTGACTCAACCAATGCTGAAATTCCAAATTTCACCATGTCCGAACGGATTGTGGGACAGTCTATCCATTCAATTATTAAAAGTGTTCAAGGCCGGGTTATATTTGCAACCTTCGCCTCTAACGTTTCCCGGTTACAACAAGTTGTTGAAGCAGCCGTTGAAACTGACCGTAAAATTGCCGTCTTTGGCCGATCTATGGAAAATGCTTTTAAAAATGGCCGTGAATTAGGTTATATTGATGATAAGGGACTCGATGTCATTATTGAAAGCAAGGATATTAATCGCTATCCTACGGAAAAATTAATCATCCTTTGTACGGGTTCACAAGGTGAACCCATGGCAGCTTTATCCCGGATTTCAAATGGGACTCACCGACAAATTCAAATTCAACCAAATGATACGGTTATCTTCTCAAGTTCACCTATTCCTGGTAACACGGTTTCCGTTAACCGGGTAATCAATTCCTTAATTGAAGCCGGTGCTGAAGTCATCCATGGTAAGTTAAACAATATCCATACTTCTGGTCACGGCAGTCAACAAGAGCAATTATTGATGATGCGCTTGATGAAGCCTAAATACTTTATGCCAGTCCACGGTGAATACCGGATGTTATCCATCCAAGCTAAACTCGCTCAATTAACAGGTATTCCAGCTGAAAACTGCTTTGTCCAAAAGAACGGTGATATGTTAGCTTTAACCGCTAATAGTGCCCGTCGAGCGGGTCACTTCCCGGCTCAAGCTGTTTATGTGGATGGTTCTGGTATTGGTGATGTGGGTAATATTGTCCTTCGAGATCGGAAGAACCTATCTGAAAATGGTTTAGTGATTGTTACAGCTACCATTGATTACAAGAATAAACAATTGATTTCTGGTCCAGACATTATGTCGCGTGGTTTTATCTACATGCGGGAATCCGTTGATTTAATCAATGATATGCAGCAAACCTTACGTTCTGCCATTAACCGTGGTTTGAATGAAAATGGCAATAGAATTAATGAACGTATGATGCGGGATATTATCTTTGATACCATCAAGCCCTTCTTATATGACCGGACCGAACGTTCACCAATGATTCTGCCAGTCTTATTGGATGTCAATAAGGGTGTCCGTAAACGCCAAGTTAAAAAATAATGCAATTTAAACTAAATAAAAAAGAGTAGTACCTAACTAGT
>NZ_AENN01000010.1:0-28345 GCF_000183205.1 Eremococcus coleocola ACS-139-V-Col8
CTAAGAAGAAAGGGGCTGTTTTGTATATTATTTATGCAAGACAAAGCGGTCAAATAAAGGTGCTGAGACTAGGTAACGGTCTTGGATAAAGTCGGACTGATCTGCTTTTTCAAGGAAGGCGAATATGACCCCAGGACTAAGAATATTGGTTGTGGTTTTCAGCGGATATCCAAGACTTCTGAGAAGGTCTTTGACAAATAAGACACAATTACTTCCGAATAAGTAATAAGTTTTATATGAACCTTGCTTTATATGGTGGAATTGGCTGCCGGGGTAACTTAACATTCGACCGGCAAAATCACTTTCTTGCTTAGGAGTTTGAGGTAACCAAAGTTCGCTTTGACAAAGCATATGATTTAAAAAATTGTGGGTCGCTTGTATTTGGTCCGGATTTAAACTGAAGGAATAGGCAAAAATACTCAGGTGGCGTTTGAGTAAGTAGTCCATATAAGCGTCCAGGTCTGCAGTCATCAGCATACCTTCGCCCAAAAGGTCCAATAACTTTCGAGAATCAGCATCATAGTTACCGTATGAATAGACGCGTCCTTGAAAAGCCAGATCAATATGGCCAATTCGATCATAAGAGGCCGGTCCATTTTGGAGTAAGATGACCAGGTCTTGGTCGGACTGGGCTAGTCTTTCTTTCAAAGTAGTCGCTGAGTAAATTAGGTGGTGACCTTGTAATAAGCTTAGGTCCACTTGATCTAAGTCTTGAGGGAGGTCCTTTTGCCAGATTAAAAGAGATAGATAAGGAAAAAGTGCGGTGAGATAAATAGGTAATTGAGGCAAGCTATAGTTGAGTTTCCTTGAAGGAAGGGCTTCTTGTAAGGCGAGTAAGGCGCAGTAAATAGCTAATAAATAGGGGCCACCATCAAAGTTAAGGCAAAGCCAGATTAATAGGAGGCGGCTACCGATTTCTATAATGAATGGATAGACGCGTCCTTCTTTTTGTCCTAGCCAAATTAGAATTTGAAGACTAAGGAAGAGACAGTAAATGGCTTGAATGATGATGATGGTTGTATTGAGCAAGAGAAAAGTTAAAGTGGGAATAATCATTAGGACTAAAATTAAAGTTAGGGTAAGTAAAAGAAAGAGGATGATTTTAGGCTTTAGTCTGCCGGCTTGGTAGGCTAAGCCAAGACTGAGCCCAAGTGTTAAGAGACCACAAAGGAGATAAAGCCAGGTTAGGTTAGGATTTAAGAGCAATATGGTCCAGATAAGTAGATATAGGACTGGATAATTTTGTTTCAAATTGGAACCTCCTTTCTTGATAGATTAATTATAGGGGTCCTGGCTTTAAGGAACAAGTTTGATGTTTTTTTAAGTTGTGCTTTGAGGTTGTCAATGCAAAGGAAAGTCCAAAATTGTGCATTGAAGCAGGTCAATGCACAGTCCCAAAAGAGCTAATAGGATTTCGGTTAGAATAAATTTAAAAGAATAAGGAGACTGGGCCAATTCCAGTCTCCTTATTGAGTATAAATAGTTCTAATCAGCATTACCCTGTACGAGTTCCGCTTTGACAATTTCATGATAATAACGGATTTCTTGGTCAGAATGTTGGTCGTTAAGGGCGTCAAAGAGGACTTGGAAGGCCCGTTTACCTAGTTCGATCGCATTAATATTGATATAGGCTTGGTGGATGCCTTGGGAGAAGTCAGACCGGTAGGGTTTAAAGGTCATCGCGGCAATCTGTCGGTCAGGACAGACATAGCGGACGCCCTCCTTAAAACCTCGGGCAACTAACTGGTCAACAATCACTGCGGCATCTATTTCGGGGATGGCAGCAACCTCTCGTGCCATTTCAAAGCCGTTTTTAACTAAGAATTGATCAGGACGAAAAATCCAGTCAGGGTTAGCTTCTAAATGACTTGCTTCATGAGCTTTTTGATAGCCCTGGTAGCGAGACTTAACAAAGATTTGCGGGTAGGCACTCCCAATAAAAGCAATATTCTTCTTGCCTTGGTCAATGAGGTATTGGGTGGCCAATAAGCCTAAGTCCACATTATTATTATCCACAAAATTAGTTTGCCAATCGGTTGCTTGGCCAATGATTACAAAGGGTGTTGCTGACTGACGCACAAAATTAATAATGGGATCATCTTCAATGGCATAAAGAAAAATCAAGCCATCAACCAAACGGCCATTGACCATCCGTTGAATGTGACGGAGCCGTTCCTGATCGCCATTACCAGTATTCAATAATAAGGAAAAACCATTTTCCGCTGCGACTTCGTTGATTCCCCTTAAGACGGTAGGGAAGAAAGGGTTTTGGTAAAAAGCATCGGAAGCTTGGGGAAGGACTAAGCCAATAACTTTAGATCGTTTAGATACTAAGGATCGGGCTGTCAAATTAGGATAATAATGGAGCTCAGCCATGGCTTTACGAACTTTTTCTTTAGTCTTATCAGAAATTGACTTGCTGTCAGATAGGACTCGGGATACGGTTGAAGGGGCTACCCCAGCACGTTCGGCTACATCTTTAATGGTAACATTCATTTAACATCCTCCTTTCTTGATATAATGCAAACGTATTTTCTATTTAGAATTATATAATATCAAGCTTAGAATAACAATGGTATCCTTTTCAAAAAAATAATTAAGATAAATTTGAGAAATCGTTTGCATTAAAGTTTAATTTTTGTATAATGAATTTGCATAAAGAAATTCAATAAATTTTATAAGGAGGTTTTTATGGAACGCTTATCAGGTGTTTTAATGCATATATCATCGTTACCCAACCAGTACGGTATCGGTTCTTTCGGCCAAGCTGCCTATGACTTTGTCGATTTTCTTAAAGAAACTAAGCAGTCTTATTGGCAAATTCTACCCTTGACGACCACATCTTATGGGGATTCACCCTACCAATCTTTTTCAGCTTTTGCGGGTAATACCTATTTTATTGATTTAGACCAACTATTAGCAGAGGGGCTATTAGTTCCGGAAGATTTAGCAGGAATTGATTTTGGACGTAAGCCAGATGATGTGGATTACGGCCTTATTTTCCAAAGCCGTCAAGCGATCCTACAAAAAGCGGTCGATCGTTTCTTGGGTCAAGCCCGTCCAGCGGATTATGAAACATTTATTCAAGAAAAAGCGGAGTGGTTAGAGCCTTTTGCTGAATACATGGCAATTAAAGAATCTTTTGGTCTAGCATCTTGGATGGAATGGGACCAAGATATCCAAACCCGTCAACCCCAAGCCTTGGACCGTTACCGGCAAGAATTAGCCGCCCAAATGGACTACCACCGGGTGACCCAATATTGGTTCTTTAAACAATGGCAAGCACTTAAGGGTTATGCCAACCAAAACCATATTCAAATTATTGGTGATATGCCGATTTATGTCGCAGCCGATTCTGTGGAAATGTGGGCCACGCCAGAATACTTTAAAACGGATGCCCAAGGTCGGCCAACGGTAGTCGCCGGGACACCACCGGATGATTTTTCAGCGGACGGTCAATACTGGGGCAATCCAATCTATGATTGGGATTATATGAAAGCCAATGGATATCAGTGGTGGGTGAAACGGATCCAAGCTAGTTTTGAACTCTATGACCGGGTCCGGATTGACCATTTCCGTGGTTTTGAGTCTTACTGGGAAGTGCCTTTCGGTTCTCCAAGCTCAGCCCATGGCTACTGGGTAAAGGGTCCAGGATATGACCTTTTCAGAGTCTTAAAGGAAAAATTAGGTGACTTAGATATTATCGCCGAGGACTTAGGTTTTATGACCCCAGAAGTTCATGCCATGCGTGAGGCCACCGGTTTCCCATCTATGAAAATTCTACAGTTTGGTTTTAATGGTCATAACGATTCAACTGACTTGCCTCATCATTATTTCTGGAACACCGCTGTTTATGTTGGAACCCATGATAATGAAACAGCTATGGGTTGGTGGAACGATACGGCGTCGCAAGCTCAAAAAGACCAACTGGTGACCTATCTCCATAAATTACCCAATGAAACTCCAGCTCAAGCCCTTAACCGCGGATTGGCCCAATCTGTGTCTCGTTTAGCGGTTTATACCATGCAAGACTTATTAAGTTTAGGCAATGAAGCCCGGATGAATGAGCCTTCTACCATTGGCAAAAATTGGAAATGGCGGATGACCCCTGACCAATTAAATCAAAGTGTGACAGATTTCTTAAAGAATACCACTGAAGTATACTTTAGAAGCAATCCTAAATTAACAGAAAAGGAGTAAGCCATGACCCTTGTAAGTAAATATTCCCAAGCTCTTTACCAGAAACCCATCGCTGATTGTAATGATTCCGAATTATATCAAGTCCTTTTAGCCTTAGTAAAAGACAAGGCCCAAGACTTACCTACTAATAATCAAAAGAAAAAATTGTATTATTTCTCAGCTGAATTCCTGATTGGAAAGCTTTTATCCAATAACCTTTTGAATTTAGGTCTATATGATCAAGTGAGTCAAGAACTCCAAGCCGCTGGCAAAAATATGATGGATATCGAAGATGCCGAACAAGAACCATCCTTAGGTAATGGTGGCTTAGGGCGTTTGGCGGCCTGCTTCTTAGATTCTATTGCTAGCTTAGGCTTAAATGGCGATGGTTTGGGGCTTAACTACCATTTTGGTCTATTTAAACAAGTCTTTGAGGCCAATGAACAAAAATCAATTCCCGATGAATGGATTACTGACTCATCTTGGCTAGTTAAATCCCACCATCACTATACTGTTTCTTACCGAGACTTTGATTTAGAGTCAAGCCTTTATGATATTGATGTACTCGGTTATGAACGCAATACTCGCAATCGTTTGCGCTTATTCGATATTGATTCAGTCAATCCGAAAATTATCCACGACGACTCCATTGATTTCGATAAGACTAATATCAAAGAAAACTTAACACTTTTCTTATATCCTGATGATTCCGACCACGCGGGTGAATTATTACGGGTTTACCAACAATATTTCATGGTGTCTAATGGAGCCCAATTGATTATTGATGAAGCCTTAGCAAAAGGGTCAAATCTTCATGACTTAGCTGACTATGCGGTCATCCAGATCAATGATACCCACCCAGCCTTAGTCATTCCGGAAATGATCCGGCTTTTAAATCAAGTACATGGACTACCTGTAGAAGAAGCGGTGGACATCGTGAAATCAATGACTGCCTATACCAACCATACTATTTTGGCTGAAGCTTTAGAAAAATGGCCATTGGCTGACTTAGAAGCTATTGTGCCAGAAATTGCGGATATCATTAAATATTTAGATGCTCGGATGAAAGAAAACTTTATTAACCCTGAACTTGCCATTATTGATGACCTAAACCGGGTACACATGGCCCGCTTATCAATCCATTATGGTTATTCCATTAACGGGGTAGCAGCCCTGCATACGGATATCCTCAAAGAATCTGAATTGAAAGACTTCTACCAAGCTTATCCAGAGAAATTCAATAATAAGACGAATGGGATTACCTTCAGACGCTGGTTGATGGATGCGAATCCAGATTTGGCGGCTTACTTAGACCAATTACTGGGTGACCAATGGCGGCATTCGCATGACCTAAGCGGTTTAGCAGCCTATCAAGCGGATGCGGACGTCCAAGCTAAACTCGACGCAATTAAAGTTGGCAACAAAGCTAAATTGAACCATTTCTTACAAGGTCGCATGGACGTATCTATCAAGGATGATTCAATTATTGATGTCCAAATTAAGCGGATCCATGAATACAAACGCCAGCAAATGTTAGCCCTCTATATTATTCATAAGTACTTTGACATCAAGGCTGGCAATAAACCAGCACGGCCAATTACTATTCTCTTCGGCGGTAAGGCGGCCAACGCTTATACCATTGCCCGGGATATTATTCATTTAATTTTATGTCTGTCTGAATTGATTGCTAAAGATCCTGAGGTAGCCCCATACCTACAAGTAGTCATGGTCGAAAACTATAATGTGACGGCCGCTCATTACTTAATTCCTGCGGCGGATATTTCTGAACAAATTTCCTTAGCCTCTAAAGAAGCCTCTGGTACCGGTAATATGAAGTTTATGGTTAATGGTGCCTTAACGGTTGCGACCATGGATGGCGCTAATGTGGAAATCCATGACTTAGTCGGGGATGACAATATCTTTATCTTCGGTAAGGATAGTCAGACGATTGTGGACCTTTATGCTAACAATGCCTACCGGGCCTCTGATTATTATGAAAAAGAATCAATCAAACCTTTGGTCGACTTTATCGTTAGTCCTGACCTCTTGGCTTTGGGAAATGAAGAACGTTTAAATCGGCTTCACCAAGATATCATTAATAAAGACTACTTCATGGCTTTAATTGACCTGGAAGAATTTATTGAAACTAAAGAAAAAGTTTATCAAGCCTATGAAGACCGGTCTACTTGGATGGCCAAGGTCATTAAGAATATTGCCCAAGCGGGCTACTTCTCTTCTGACCGGACCATACGTGACTACAATCAAGATATTTGGCATTTAGAAGAAAACAAGTCTGCAAATTAACAAGTATTGCTTTCTATTTTGTCAAATCAAACTGAATCATTACTATATGAGGTGGCACTTTAAGGATTTTTGCCCAGCAAAGAGTCTTGGGTGCTGCCTTGATTTTTCCCAGGAAGGAAGGACTATGCAAGCTGCCTTACTTTACCATCAACCAGAATCAGAATACGCCTATCTCTATGCTGAGGACTGCCTCCACCTGCGTTTGCGGGTGGGAAAGGGACAGGTTGCCCAAGTTAAGGTCTATTACCAAGAAGTCTTTAAAACCTTAGAGGGGACCGATTATTACAGCCAAACCATGACCTTGTGGGAACAAGACCGGGACTTTGACTATTATCAAGTCGCTATCGCTAATCCGCCTAAACGCTTTGAATATTATTTTGTGATTGAAGACCTAGCCGGGCAGACCTACCTCTATAATGAGGTAGACTTGTATCCTTTAGCTGGACCGCCAAGCCAGGCAGACCTACGTGCTAATAAAGATGGCTTCAAACTACCGTATTTACATTGGTCAGACCACTATCAAGCACCGGATTGGGCCAAGGACACGGTCTGGTATCAAATCTTTCCGGACCGCTTTAAACGGTCAGGGAAGATTCCAAATCGCCATCACCTTCAAGACTGGGAACGGGATAGTCGCCCGGACCATGATGCCTTCTATGGTGGGGACCTTAAAGGGATTATCCAGCAGTTAGACTACCTACAAGACTTGGGTATCACTGGACTTTATTTGTGTCCGATTTTTGATTCGTCATCAAATCATAAGTACAATACCCATGATTATTTTAAGATTGATCCTGATTTTGGGACTAAAGAGGACCTGAAAGAATTAGTGACCCAAGCCCATCAACGGGGGATAAAGGTCATATTGGATGCTGTCTTTAACCATATTGGCAGTCAAGCACCCATCTGGCAGGATGTCATCGCCAAGGGCAAGAAGTCAGACTATTATGACTGGTTCCATATTAATCAATTACCGGTGGACAAACTACGCCGCCTCGATGACGAAACCATGAATTATGAGACTTTTGCTTTTGTGCCGGCCATGCCTAAGTGGAAGACCACCCAGCCTCAAGCCCGGGACTATCTCTTAAAGGTCACCCAATATTGGATCCAAGAATGTGATATTGATGGCTGGCGCTTGGATGTGGCCAATGAAATCGACCATGGTTTCTGGCGGGCTTTCCACCAAGCCTGTCTAGCCCTTAAACCTGACTTCTATATTGTAGGAGAAGTTTGGCACCGGTCTCAGCCGTGGTTACAGGGAGACCAATTTCATGCGGTGATGAATTATCCCCTGCAAGAAATTATTGAAGGACTTTTTATGGGGTTGGAATCTAACCGGTCCCAATGGTTAGACCAGCTTGGCCGCCTACGGATGACCTACCGGCAGTCTTGCAGCGAAGCTCAGTTTAACCTCTTAGATTCCCACGATACCATGCGACTCTTTAATAAATGCGGGCAAAACTTAGCCCTTATGCAAGCTAGTCTCGCCTTTCTTTTCTTACAGGTGGGGAGTCCTTGTATTTATTATGGTACGGAAATTGCTATGGCAGGTGGGGATGACCCGGATTGCCGCCGGCCCATGCCTTGGGACTTTACGGACTCAGACCGCCAGATGCAAGCTTTTATCCAAGCCTTAATTAGCCTCCGTCATTCCTATAATTCTTTAATTAACCAAGGCCACCACCATGAAAGTCTAACTTCTAAAGGAAGTTTAAAGCTTGAAATAGATCAAGGGCCAGAACGGTTACTGGCTTACTTTAATTTAAGGGACGAGGCCTTAAGTTTGGAAGAACAAAGTCAATCCGAGCCAGTTTTTTGTCAGGGATACCAAGCGGGGACTTTAACTAGTTATGGTTTCGTGGTTTTTGCTGAGCTTAATCAATAAAGTATGAAATCAATTGCACAAAATGTGTTGGATTTTAGTGGTTTAACTTCTTTTAGAGTAAAAGCCTAAAGTTACTAAATTTAGTTGCGACTTTAAGTATTGTTTGAGCTAGATCTAACAAAGCCTTTAGGCTAAGGGATAATATACAAGAATACTTAATCAGTGAAGCACTAAGAAAAT
Source organism: Eremococcus coleocola ACS-139-V-Col8 (assembly GCF_000183205.1). Classification (NCBI taxonomy): domain Bacteria; kingdom Bacillati; phylum Bacillota; class Bacilli; order Lactobacillales; family Aerococcaceae; genus Eremococcus; species Eremococcus coleocola. The sequence continues at coordinate 8,552 of NZ_AENN01000010.1, forward strand.
TTTTGTAAAAAGCAAAAAACACTTGCAATTTGTAAGCGTTTCATAGATAATACTATTAAAGAAAACGATTGCATAAAAGAATTGGAGGAAAGAAAATGAAAATGAACAAATGGGTAAGTGCAGCATCTGCATTATTACTAGGCGCTACTCCTTTAGTAGCATCATTCGTTGGTGGTGTTGAGTCAGCTTCAGCACAAGAAACTTTAATCGTCTCTGCCGCAGGTCAATTCGACTATGTTTCAGAAAATATTAAAGCCTTTGAAGAAGCAAACAATGTTAAGGTTGAAGTTTGGGATAAAGATATGTTCGAAGTTTTAGATGGTCTATCACTCGATGGTCCTGCTGGAACTGGCCCAGACGTAATGATCGCTCCATATGACCGGGTGGGTTCACTCGGAGCAACTGGTATGTTATTACCAGTTACTTTAAATGATGAAGCTGAATATGATGATACTGATAAACAACAAGTAACCTTTGATGGTGAAATCTATGCTGCTCCAGCAACTATCGAAACATTAGTTATGTTCTATAACACTGACTTATTAGAAAAAGCACCAGAAACCTTTGAAGAATTAGAAGGTTTACTTAAAGATGATAAATATGCCTTTGAAGGTGAAGACGGCAAGAATGTTGGTTTCCTAGCTAACTGGGTTGACTTCTATCATACTTATGGTCTTTTAGCTGGTTACGGCGGATATGTCTTTGGTGAAGATGGTACTAACCCAGAAGAGTTAGGCTTAAATAATGATGGTGCCGTTGAAGCCATTGAATATGCCACTAAATTCTATCAAGAATCTTGGCCTCAAGGTATGCAAGATAAAACTTCTGCTCCAGATTTCTTAAACCAAAGCTTCATGGATGGTAAAACAGCTGCAGTTATCACTGGTCCTTGGATGGCCAATGACTTTAACAATTCAGGCGTTAAATATGCAGCTGCTAAAATCCCAACCTTACCAAATGGTGAAGATTATAAACCATTCGGTGGTGGTAAAGGATGGACAATTTCAGCCTTCACTGAAAAACAAGAACTTGCTCAAAAATTCATTGACTGGGTAACTTCAACTGAACAACAAGACATTATGTATGAACGTCTTGAAGAAGTACCAGCCAACCAAGTATCTCGTAAGAAAGCTGCTGAATCTGGTTCTGAATTAACTGCAGCCGTAATCGATGTTTACAAAAATGCTGTGCCAATGCCAAATATTCCACAAATGGCTGAAGTTTGGACCGGAGCTGAAAACATGATGTTTGATGCTGTATCTGGTTCTAAATCAGCTAAGGAAACTGCCGATGCGGCCGTTGAATTGATTAAAGAAGCAATTGCACAAAAAGGTTATTAATAATTAATTACATCGTGTAATTGAGTCTGGTTGGCCCCTGCCGGCCAGACTTTATTACTTTATAAGGAGGTACCCTCATGACTGATCAAACAGTCACTCACAAAAATGTAACCTTAGCTGGTTGCTTATCTTTGATCCCAGGCTTGGGTCAATTCTATAACCGTCAAGCCATTAAAGGGGTTTTATTCCTGATTATTACTGGTATTTTTGCCTATGAAATGCATGTTTTTGGGAACCAAGCCCTAGTTAATTTGGTAACGCTAGGTACAACACCTAGACAAGACCATTCTTTATTTATGTTGATTCAGGGATCATTACAATTGCTGATTACACTGATTTTCTTAATTTTCTATATATATAATATTTATGATGCCAGACGCGTTGCTGACTTCTGGAATCAAGGTATTCCAGTAAATCAATCATTTAAAGAACTTTTAAATAATGTCTACCAAAATGGCTTTCCTTACTTATTAATCATTCCGGCCTATGTGGCTATGATTTTTGCAATTGTTTTTCCCGTTTTGGTAACGGTATTTACCGCTTTTGTTAATTATTCTTTCTTAAATATGCCTCCTGCCAAGCTCTTGGATTGGGTCGGCTTTGAAAACTTTAATAAAATTTTCTTCCTAAGTACTTTTAGAAAGGCCTTTGGTTCGGTCTTATCTTGGACTTTTATTTGGACGCTAGCAGCCACGACCTTACAAATTGTTGTGGGGGTTTTCACCGCAATTGTGGCCAACCAACCCTTTATTAAAGGTAAACGTTTCTTTGGAGTAATTTTCTTACTTCCTTGGGCAGTTCCAGCCTTTATTACGATTTTGTCCTTTTCAAATATGTTCAATGATTCTGTGGGAGCCATTAATACTCAGGTTATTCCTTTCTTCAATCGATTAATTCCTTTTATGGATGTTGGCTTAGTCCCATGGAAGACCAATCCTAACTGGACTAAAATTGCTATTATTATGATTCAAGGATGGTTAGGGTTCCCTTATATTTATGTCATGGTCACTTCCATTCTGCAATCCATTCCAAATGACTTGTATGAAGCGGCAAAAATCGATGGGGCCAATGCCAACCGTCGTTTCCGGGATATTACCTTACCAACCATTCTCTCTGTAGCTGCGCCGGTTTTTGTCACCCAATATACAGGTAACTTTAATAACTTCTCCATGATTTATCTGTTTAATGATGGGGGACCTGGTTCAGTTGGGGGCGGTGCCGGTTCAACCGATATTTTGATTTCTTGGATCTTCAAGTTAACGACCGGGAATTCACCACAATATTCAGTGGCAGCTGCCTTAACTATTATTATTTCCTTGATCGTCATTGGGGTTTCTTTACTTGTCTTCAAGCGGTCAAATTCTTTTGAAATGGAGGATATCTAAGATGAAAAATCTAGCCCATTCTGCCAAATTCAAAAAACGCTTAGGCCAATTTTTGACCTACCTCTACATGATTATCTTGTGTATTGTGATTATTTATCCTCTGTTAGTGACCGCTTCTTCAGCTTTTATTGCAGGGAATATGACCGCCTTTAAATTATCTTTTGATGTTCAGTGGACCCTGGATAATTTCCGTCGTCTCTTCGATGAGACTTTATACGGAACTTGGTACAAGAACACCTTAATTGTAGCTGGGTCAACCATGTTGATTCAGGTGACGATTATTACTTTAGCGGGTTATGCTTATTCTCGCTATGGTTTTATCGGCCGAAAAAATTCTTTGAAGACTTTTTTAATTATCCAAATGGTGCCAACTACGGCTGCTTTGACTGCCTTCTTCGTTATGGCCTTCCTCTTAAAAGCTATCAACCAATTCTGGTTCCTAACCTTCCTTTATATTGGGGGCGGGATTCCGATGAATACCTGGCTCATGAAGGGTTACTTCGATACAGTCCCTTATGACTTAGATGAATCAGCTAAAATCGATGGCGCCGGTCATATCCGGACCTTCTGGCAAATTGTCTTACCATTGGTTAAACCGATGGTGGCTGTCCAAGCCCTCTGGGCTTTCATGGGACCCTTTGGGGACTACATGCTTTCCCGGTTCTTATTAAGAAGTCAGGAAGCCTACACCGTGGCGGTTGGGTTACAAACCTTTATTTCCGATATTCGGAACCAACGGGTAGCCTTGTTTGCGGCAGGTGCGATTTTAATCGCCGTGCCAATTTCCATTCTCTTCTTCCTATTACAGAAGAACTTCGTATCAGGTTTAACCTCTGGTGGTACCAAAGGCTAGCCTTAGAAAGAAGGATGACCTATTTTTCCATTAAACTATTTCAAAACAATCCTGTCACCGCGCCGGATTTTTAGCCAAAGAAAAGCCTTAAAAACCTGGCAATTGGTCTTGGTCTTTATCTTTACGACGGCTTTAAGTTTGATGCCTTTGAGTCTACGGATTAATGGTTTGCAATCGGTGGATATTACAGAGTATATGCCATCCTTAGAGCGAACTATGACCGCGGATTTCCTAGCTGCTTACCAAGATTTTAACTGGGACCAAGTGGCCAACCAAGGGCAAAGTAGTCAAGAAGATGACAAAGTACGCCAAGCCTTTGTTAAGGATGAGACTCAAGCCGAGACCTTATTGAAGGAAGGATCTGGTTTGGCGGCTAGCCAAGATCAAGTTTTTATTAAAGAAGGAGACCAGCCGATTTTTGTCCAAGACTTAGGTCAGGATAATCCCTTGCTTAAATCACAAGATCCACAAATGGTCTTAAAGGATTTGTCCCAACTTTGGTTTAAGGACAACCGCTTATCCTTGATAGTGATTCAATTATTGAATGTGGCGATTATTCTTTTTACCAATAATTTAATCTTTATCGGGGTCGTCTCTGCTTTAGTTTATTTAATGCATTTGAGTCGACGGTTTACGATTGGCTCTTACAAGGAAGCCTTGACCATTGTCTTGAATGCTTTTGGTGGAGCCAGCCTACTCGCTATGATAGCGGCTTTTGCGGGCTTGGATCCTTTAGCCATGATTTCCTTACAAGGTTTTGCTTTTATCGCAAGTTTAATGGCATCCTATTGGAAAACCCATTTTAATGATGATTACTTAGAAGATATTCAAAAGAGAGGTGCTCACCGTGGTAGAAATTAATTTAAAAAATATCCAAAAAAAATATAAGGGGAATGATACCTATTCTGTAACAGATTTTAATATCGATATTCAGGACCGAGAATTTATTGTTTTCGTAGGTCCTTCTGGTTGTGGTAAATCCACCACCTTACGGATGATTGCTGGTTTGGAAGATATTACTGAAGGTCAATTGATTATTGATGGCCAAGTCATGAATGACGTGGAACCTAAAGACCGGAATATCGCTATGGTTTTCCAAAACTATGCCTTATATCCCCATATGACCGTGTTTGATAATATGGCCTATGGTTTGAAATTACGTAAATATACTAAAGACCAAATTAAAGCCCGGGTTGACCATGCGGCTGAAATCCTAGGTTTAACGCCTTATCTAGAACGTAAACCTGCCGCTTTATCTGGGGGCCAACGGCAACGGGTAGCCTTGGGTCGAGCTATTGTCCGCGAAGCTAAAGTCTTCTTAATGGACGAACCTTTATCCAACTTGGATGCTAAATTACGGGTTCAAATGCGGACTGAGATTGCCAAGCTCCACCATGAACTGGAAACAACTTCCATATACGTAACTCATGACCAAACCGAAGCCATGACCTTGGCCTCACGGATTGTAGTTATGAATGACGGAAATATTATGCAAATTGGGACACCAACCGAAGTGTATAATCATCCAGATAATGTCTTTGTGGCCAGCTTTATGGGGTCACCCGCTATGAACTTCTTCAATGTAACTTATGAAAAAGGCCGGGTGACAACGGCGGATGGTTTGTCTTGGGCTGTTTTTGATGCCATGGCTCGTAAATTAAATGACCAAGGCTACGAAGGTAAACAATTAATTATGGGGATTCGTCCAGAAGATATTCATGATGAACCAGTTATGAAGGACACTATGCCTGAAGCAATTATTCAAGCCCATATCCAAGTGGTTGAAATGACCGGCGCAGAAATGATGTTATATTGTAAACATGATCAAAATGAATTTATCGCCCGCGTGGATACTCGGACCGAATATAATATTGGTGATGATGTGGACCTCGTCTTTGATATGAATAAGACTCACTTCTTCGATCCAGAAACTGAGAATGTGATTCGTTAATTTATATATTGAATAAGCAAGTATTAGTTATTTAAAAGGGAGTAGGTTAGACCAAGTGAAAATCAGTGATTTTCCAGGTTAAGCCTGCTGCCTTTTGTTTTTTCAACGGACTATGAATTATGAGCCTTGATGCTACCGCAAGGTAGGCTAGTTTTTGGACACTCGTCCCAAAATAGTGTTTTGAGTGACGATTTAAGGGCCAAGTGGTCCCAAAAGTGTGTTTTGAGTGACGAGTTGAGAGTGAAGTGGTCCCAAAAGTGCGCTTTGAGTGACGAGTTAAAGGTAAGGTCGTCATTAAGAGGCAAAATCTTAGGAGCACCCACCAATTAGAAGTCAAAAACCACTGCTATCGATGATGGAATGATTTTTAGAGATGAAAGAAGAAAGAGGAGGATTTGATGACACTGAAGTGGCAAGTAATTGATGAGGCTTATCATTATACGGGACCTTTGGGGGCACAGGTTGACCAGGAGGGCCAGTGGACCTTTACCTTGTGGGCACCAACGGCCGAGCAAGTTAAGCTCTACCTGTATGATCAAGGGACTGATAGTGCGGCGGTTTATAGCTGTAACCTGAAAAAAAGCGATCAAGGCCAGTGGCAAGTTCAGGTGGGACCGCAAGAGGCTGGTCAAAATGAGCTAACAGGCTTTTATTACAATTACGGTGTGGTGCGCCACGGGCAGGAGTCCCTAGTACTTGACCCTTATGCCAAGTCTTTAGCGGCATGGACCTACCAAGAGGGAGAAGCTGACGCGCCACGGGCAGCTCTGGTTGATCCGGAGAATTTGGGACCAGACTTAGAAAATTTTGGAAAAATCGAGGGCTATTCCAGTCCGCAAGATGCAGTGATTTACGAAGTATCCGTCCGTGATTTTACCATGGATCAGAGTCTGAACTTAGACCACCGGCCGGGAACCTTTATGGCCTTTATTGACCGACTAGATTACCTCAAAGATCTTGGGGTGACCCATATTCAATTGATGCCAGTCATGGCCCAATATAAAATTGATGAAACCCAGCCTGCATATTCAACCATGGCGGATCTGCCGGCTAATTATAATTGGGGCTATGACCCCTTAGGGTACTTTGCCCCGACGGGTTTTTATTCAGAAAATCCCTATGATCCTCAACTACGGATTAAAGAGTTGAAGACCTTGATTGCGGCCATTCATGACCGGGGCATGGGTGTGACTCTGGATGTGGTCTATAACCATACCGCGGCCTTGCATATATTTGAAGAGATTGAGCCTCATTATTATCATTTTGTGGATGAGGAAGACCATTCCTTGACTAGTTTTGGTGGGGGCCGCTTAGCATCGACCCATTGGATGGCTCACCGGCTTATGTTGGACTCGATTGAATATTGGTTGCGTGAGTTTAAGGTGGACGGCTTCCGCTTTGATATGATGGGCGACCATGATGCGGCCACTCTCCAGGCTATTGCGGACTTAGCCAAAAGCATTAATCCTCAGTCCTTGATTATTGGAGAAGGCTGGCGAACTTATGTGGGCGATCAGAACCTGGAAAAACCACTTCCAGCCAGTCAGGATTGGATGGACCAGACAGGGGATGTGGCCGTTTTCTCTGATGAGCTTCGCAATGCCTTGAAGTCAGGTTATCCGGATGAAGGTCAACCCGCCTTCTTAAGTGGGGGACCTTTTGACCGAAAAAAATTATTCGACAATTTAAAAGGCCAACCGGGGAATTTCCGGGCCCAAGGTCCTTACAATGTGGTCCAATATATGGAAGCCCATGATAATGCCACTGTTTATGATATTCTGGCTCTGACCTTGAAGCTTGACCCGGTAGTTGACCAAGATGAGCTCTTACGCCGGATGCGGTTAGGTAATTTATTGGTCTTGACGGCCCAAGGGGTGGCCTTCCTCCATGCAGGTCAGGAATACGGCCGGTCCAAGCAGATTCGGGATGACGGCTTTGAAGGGTTGCAGGACCCAGCCGTGACCCAAGCGTCGGGAGCTGAGACTGTATTTGAAAAAACATACCAACTACAAAAAACGGACGGTCAACCCCAAACTTATCCTTATATTGTGCATGATTCCTACCGGGCGCCAGATTCGGTCAACCACTTCGATTGGGTCCGTTTAGGAGAAGCCCTGCCAGGTTTAAATCATGATTATGTTCAAGGCTTGATTGACCTACGTCGGTCTAGTCCAGCCTTCCGCTTGGGTCAGGCGAGTCTAATCGATCAAGCTATGATCCTAATTGACTGGGGACAAAGCCAAGACTTGGTCTTGGCTTACCGCCTGCAAGTGCCAGCTGGTCAGACCCAACCGGCTGAAGACTACCTGGTCTTAATTAATGCTGATGACCAAGCCCGGACATTTGATTTAAATCTGACACCTGACTTTGATTTGGTAAATGCTGACCTTTTAGCTGATGGAAGTCGGGCCGGGAAGGTGCCGCTGACTACGAGTGAGGATTATCAAGTTGCTGATGATACCTTAATTATTGCACCACTAACGGGGCTAGTTTTTAAAAATAAAAAATAAACAAAAAGTAACCGCATCTTCTTAGCTAGAGGGCTAAGACATGCGGTTTGTTTTATTGGATGTGGAGCTAATAAAAGGAAAATTGCGAAGCGATTTATCTTCGCAACTTTTTTACTTAAATAATTACCAAGTATGTTTTGTTGGCAACTTTTTGTGTGGAAGACTTGCCAAGAAAAAATTTTTCGCAAGTCTCAGCGAGGAAAAGTTGCCAAAACCGAATTCTTCGCAACTTTTTCATGTATATTTAAATAATTATTCCTCCACTGCCCAATCACGTTGGTAGTAGGCGTCGTCCCAGAACATGTATTCATAGTAGACTGATTGCTTGAAGGCGTGAATCAAAGCCGCAAATTCTTCCGGTGATTTATCCGCCGCTAATTGGTCCATCAAGTCCTTCATTTGACGGACGTTTTCAGAGAACCAGTCACTACTGTAAGTATCAATCCAACGGTTATAGAAAGGATTGTCCGGCCGGTGTTCGGCCAAATAATGCCCGATTTCTTCATAAAGCCAATAGCAAGGTAATAAAGTAGCTAAGATAAAGGCCATATCCTGGTCATGGCCAGCCAACCGCATATGGTTGCTGTAGGCGTAGGCGTTAGGTGAAGGGGTGAAAGCATCCAAGTCTGTCTGGCTAATCTCCAAATCTTTGATAAAAGATCCATGGAGTTCTAGCTCAGACTGGAAGGTATCCACTAGACCTTGGCCAAAACGAATGGCTAAATCAGAAGTGGTGGCCTTGTAGGCAGCGAGGGCATGAGCCGCTCCGAAGGATTGAAGATAATAGGCATCTTGAATAACATAGCCCTTAAAAATTTTCAGGTCTAAGCTTCCATCAGCGAGAGCTTGAACAAAGGGATGGTTGAAGTTGGCATCCCAAAGCTTCTGGCTGGCAGCCAGAGCTTCTTGGCAAAAGTTTGGCATGGTTTCCTCCTTAGTTTTTGGCAAAGTTCTTTACTTTAATTTTTGGCAAAGCTAAGCAATACCAAATTAATTTTCCCCATTTAGTACCGGGTGAACTACATCGGCACCCTTGACTTCCTTGGCAATAGAGCCGGTTTCAAAGAGCCATTTAACATAGGCGTCATATTGGTCCACATCCATGGCGCCAAAGCTACCATCCTTAACCATAAAGTCTTGTAACATTTCCCAAGACTTGGCTTCGATATCTTTGTCCAAGGTATAGGCGTTTTCTTCTTTAGCGAATAAGACTTCCAAGGCTCCTTCAGGATCTTCCTTGGCAGCGTCAAACCCTTTTTGTAAGGCAGTCATAAAAGCTTTTAATAAGTCTGGATCAGATTCAATTAGTTCGTCAGAAGCGACAAAAATTAATTCTTGGGATTCTGGAATACCAAAGTCAGCAAAGTCAAAGTAGCCCATGTTATAGCCTTGGTCTTGCAGCATTAAGTATTCATGGTTAACATAGGCTCCAATAACAGCATCAACCTTATCGGTGGCTAAAGCTGGAATGAGGTCCCAACCTACATCGATCATATCGACTTTACTTGGATCTTCGCCTTCATTCGTCACCATAGACTGAACCACCGCTTCAGAAATTGGGTCAGAGGCAAAACCTACTTTTTTGTCAACTAAGTCTTTGGCACCTTTAATACCAGACTCGGTTTTATACATGATAACATCCATTCTTTGTTGGACCAGTGAACCAATGGCTTTGACTGGTACGCCTTCAGCTACAGCCTTAGACAAGACACCAGGATAAGAAATCCCAATATCGGTTTGTTTGGCTCCAACTAAACGGATGGGGTCATTGGTTTCAGCAGGCATTTCAATTTTTAAATCAATCCCTGCTTCTTTGAAGTAACCTTTTTCAATTGCTTCGTAGATAGGAATATGATTGGCATTAGGATACCAATCTAACATTAAATGAACTTCTTTTAAGTCCTCTTGGGCAGCAACTGAAGTCAATCCAGTCAGGGGCATAAGGCTAAGTAAAATAGCGGCAAAAATCAGGCTGAGTTTTTTGAAATGGGTCATTACTTTCTTCCTTTCTGATGTAAATAGGCTAATTGTTTCCGTTCCAACAAAGTGACAAAACCAAATAAAATAAGACCAATGAGCGACAAAACCAGAATTCCAGCGAAGACCCCATCCGCCTTAAGCGAAGAGGACATGCGGCGGATATAGTAACCTAAACCACCGTTGCCGCCTAACCACTCGCCGATGGTGGCGCCCATGAGGGCATAGATGACGGCTAATTTAATACCAGATAAGATAGAAGGCAGAGCCATTTGCCATTCTAAACGGTAGAAGGTCTGCCAAGGGGAGGCCTGCATATTACGAAAAAGAGCTAGATAATCTGCATCGGTTAAGCTTAAGCCATCATAGACTGAAACGACTAAAGGGAAGAAGCAGAAGAGGAAAATGACGGCCACCTTAGTCAGCATGCCATACCCAAACCACATGACAAAAATCGGTGATAAGGCAATGGTGGGAATGGTCTGCGAAATCAGAACAAAGGGATATAAGGCACGGCGGGCCCAATCAGAATAATAAATCAGAACCCCTAAGCCAATCCCAGCCACCAAGGAAATCCCCAAACCAACGGCCACCTCTTGTAAGGTAATTAAACTTTGTTCCCAGATAAAACCAGCTTGGTCCACCAGTAAGGAGATGACCTGGCTAGGCTGGGGAATGATAAAGGCTGGAATTAGGCCAGCCCCTACCGTGTATTCAGCCAGAGCTGAGATAAGGATTAAGACTAAGATAAAAGGATAGTATTGCTTGATAAAGTCTTTAAAGGTCATGATGGATGGCCTCCTCGAGTACTTTTTTGTATTGAACAAATTGGGGCAGGTAACGCATATCTTGCCGGCGTGGCCGGTCCAAGTCAATGGTTACTCGGTCTAATTGTTGACCCTTAGGGGTGGTCCCGGCCGGGTGGAGGATCATGACGTGATCACTAAGATAGACGGCTTCTTCAATATTATGGGTAATCAAGATAACCGTGGTCTTGAGGTCCTGCCAGATATCTAAAAGCCAGGCTTGCATTTCCATCTGGGTGAAGTAGTCCAGGGTCCCAAAGGGTTCATCTAACAAGAGGATGGGCTTGTCCATCATTAAGGTTCGGACAAAAGCCACCCGTTGCCGCATGCCACCCGACAGATCTTGGGGCAGGGCTTGGGTTACCTTAGCTAAGCCGGCTTTGTCTAACCAGGCTAAAGCTTGGTCGCGGTGGACCTTAACTTTAGGATTTAGTTTTTGAGGTAATAGGACATTATCCAAGACCGAAGCCCAGGGTAATAATAAGTCTTTCTGTGGCATATAAGCCACTTCTTGGGCACCTAAAGGGCGACCTTGAAAGGTTACTTGCCCGGCTTGGGGTGTCAAATCTTGGGTCAAAATTTTGAAGAGGGTGGACTTACCTGAACCAGATTTACCAATCAAAGAGATGAAGTGGCCTTCAGGCAGCTGAGCATGGATATCATCTAAAACCGGGGCTTGGCCCGGCCCCTTAAAGGAAAAAGTCAGATCTTGAATATCAATCATGTAGGTCTTCCTCAGGGTTCGTTGCGGACTCGACCAAGTTAGGGTCAAGGTCGCCTAATTGTTTTTGCAGTTCTTCCCAGGAAGAGGCCCAGGTCACAGGGGCTAGTTCTTGGACCCAGTGGTTGACGGGACCATGCCCGTGTCCGACTGCAATTGGATCAGCAATGGCTGCTTGAATAAAGGCTTTACCAATGAGGATGGCTTCCTTCAAAGGGGTTCCCTTGGCTAATTCAGCGGCAATACAGGCTGAAAAAGTATCGCCGGTTCCGTGGGTATTGATGGTATCAATCCGTGGGCTGGCCATCCAGAAACTGCTTCCATCTTCCAAGAGGACATAATCACAAGCAGCCGCGCCGTGGCCGTGCCCCCCTTTAATGATGACGTTTTTTGGACCTAATTCTTTAAGATCTAGAGCCGCTTTGATCATATCTTGAGCACTTTCTACCGAATAGCCTAGGAAAACCTCGGCTTCAGGCATATTTGGGGTGAGGACGGTCGCAAGTGGTAGTAAGTAGTCTTTGACGGTTTGAACGGCTTCGGCTTCCAATAGGGCATGGCCACCCTTGGCAATCATAACTGGGTCGACCACCAGGGGACCGAAGTCGTATTGTTTTAAGTTCTTGGCCACCGTTTCAACCAGACTCGGACTAGCTAACATCCCAGTTTTGGCGGCTCGGACTTGGTAGTCGGCTGCCATGGAAGCAAACTGGCTGGTTACAAAGTCATTTGGAATCGGGTAAGCTTCTTGGACGCCCAGGGTATTTTGAGCCGTTAGGGCAACGATAATTGACATCCCAAAGGCATGGCGGTTTTGAAAGGTTTTGAGGTCGGCTTGGAGGCCGGCGCAACCACCGGAATCAGAACCAGCGATGGTAACAACTTGTGGTGTTTCATTGGTCATGGGAGACATCCTTTCTTAACTTAAGTGAGGGCAAAAATGAATTTTTAACAATTACAAAACCTGGGTCAGTAGTTGGTTGAGTTCGGCTACCTTGCCTGCCACATCAGGGGCTTGCATAATTTCTGACACCATGGCGACACCGGCGACGCCGCTGGCGGTCAATTGGTCAAGGTTATGGGATTTAATTCCTCCGATAGCCACCACGGGTACGGGTACGGTTCGGGTGATTTTTTTGAGAGTTTCAATCGAAGTGGCTTGGGTTTTAACTTTAGTCTTAGTAGGAAATATTGCGCCCACACCTAAATAAGAAGCGCCACCTGCTACGGCAGCTTGGGCTGCGTCTAGGGATTTACTGGAAACCCCGATAATAGCATCCGGTCCAAGAATTTTGCGGGCTACCTCTACTGGTAGATCTTCGTCCCCCACATGAAGACCGGCGGCCCCTACGGCTTGGCAAATATCCAAGCGGTCATCGATAATTAAAGGAATTTGGTATCGGTCAGTAATAGCTTTGACTGCCTGAGCCTTTTGAAATAGGTCCCGGCTAGTGGCCGTTTTTTCCCGTAATTGGACCAGGCTGACTCCTGCCTGACAGGCTTGGTCAATTACTTGTAAAAAACCATCTGCGCTGAGACCAGTAGGGTCAGTCACTAAATAGAGACGATAAGGGTTAGATATTTGTTTCATAAATACTTGCTCCTTTCAGGGCATGACACCAATGGTCAGACTGGTAGACGAGGGAGAGATTATTTAATAATTGTTGGCGGAAATTTTCAAGTCCTTGACTTTGGTCGGCCGCCATTTGACCACAGATATTAAAATAGGACAAGGCGGTCATGGCAGCTTGGGCTACACTTATACTTGGTTGACTGAGGCAAGCAGCCATCAGAGCGCCGACTAAGTCACCGGACCCAACAAAGTTATCCATGGCCGGCACGCCATTATCTAAACGATAAGCCCAGGTCGGTCCAATAACTAAGTCATTTTGACCAGTTGCCACCAGACAAGGTAAGTCTGCGTCTTGGGCTAGTTGAGCTAAAGCTTGACTAAGTTCTCGCAAGGCTTGGCTTCCAGAATCTGCGGGATGGCGGTCAATCCCCTTGGCTAAACTAGGTAGGTGACTCAAGTACCGCATTTCAGACAAGTTACCTTTGATAATAGTTGGCTTAAAGGCTAATAAGTCTTGGACCAAGTCCTGGCGTAATTGACTGGAGGCAATCCCCACGATATCTAGAACCCATGGTGCTTGGCGGTCAGCTAAATCAGCGGCGGCTTGGCGGATGCCGGCCTCTTTCGTAGAATTGAGTTGGCCAAGATTAATAAAGCTGGCTTGACATGCGCGGTTGACTTGGACCACTTCCCGGGGGTCATAAGACATAATTGGACGCGCTCCCACAAATAAGAGGGCGTTGGCCAAACTTTCAGCTGTAATCTCGTTAGAAATACAGTGGATTAAAGGGCGATTAAGGGGGAAAATATTTTTGATTTGAACTGGACTCATGATTGGACTTCCTTTTGGACAGGGCGTAGACCTGACTTAGCTGGGGTAACTTTTAAAGTGCCAAAGTTGGCTTGGATTTGTTTGAAGCGACTGACCTTCAAGAATTTCTTTAAGGCGAAGAAGGCGATGGCTGACCCGATTAAAGTAGCTCCTAAAAAACGAGGGGTATAGACCAGCCAGAAGAGGTTGGTCTTAACCCCAGTGAACCAGACCATGACGGGGTAGGATAGAAGCGAACCAATAATCCCAGTGCCGAGGATTTCCCCTAGCATGGCGCCATAGATGGACTTGTTCAGCCCATGGTAACCCCAGCCGGCTAATAAGGCACCAAAGACCGCCCCGGTTAAGGCTAAGGGGGGAATACCCAAAAGAAGCATCCGGAGCACACCACAGACAGTCGCCATAATTGTGACATAGAGAGGACCCATCAAAACGGCTCCGATAATATTAACTACTGAAGACATGGGCGCCATTCCTTCAATCCGGAAGAGGGGAGATAAAACGAAGTCAATGGCAATCATAATTGCAACCACCATGACTTTCTCAGTAGAGATATGTTTCACGACAAGGACTTCCTTTCTAAATAAGTAACAAAAAAACCGTTCCATTTAAGGAACGGTTGAGATTAATAATAAGAATAGCCATTAAATAACAAGCCTTCTTAGAACATTTTCCTACGCCAGCATTATCTGGACAGGTTCCATGGGTATAATCTCAGCAAACGCACCCCAAATGTTATTACTTAGTTAGAATATCACACTGCCGATTAAAATCAAGTGAAAACCCATTCATTATTTTACAAAAATAACCTATTCCTCTGTTGCTTGTAGGAATAGGCTATGACTTAATTATTATAAATAAAATGATAAGTATCCAAGTCTCTTACTTGGCTAAGTCGGCTTCAATTGCTTCCACCATGGCTCGAGGCGAGGTTTTAGGCGCAAAACGAGTAACCTTGGCCCCATCTTTGGTCACTAAGAATTTAGTAAAGTTCCACTTGATACTCTTACCGAGGAGTCCTCCATCTTGGTCCTTTAGCCAAGCAAAAAGTAGATGGGTATCAGAGCCGTTAACCTTGCATAGTTTATGTAAAGGGAAGCTGACCCCAAAATTAATTTGGCAGGCTTCAGCTATTTCTTCATTGCTTAAATTTTCTTGTTTAAATTGGTCAGAAGGGAAACCTAGCACTACTAAGCCTTGATCCTGGTATGTCTGATAGAGACTTTCCAATTCTTTGAATTGACCCCGGAGGCCACATTGGCTGGCTGTATTCACAACGATGATGGTTTTACCAGTTAAGTCTTTGAAGGAATAGGTAGTTCCGCCTGGTCGGGTGAGTGGAATATCTGGCAGGCTCATCTTAGGCGAGGTCCACATTATGGTAGACATTTTGCACATCTTCGTCGTCTTCTAAGACATCGACTAATTTCTCAAAGACTTCTTGGTCTTCCGTAGACAGGGTAATTTCGTTGGTCGCAATCATTTCTAATTCAGCGACTTGGAATTTTTCCACGCCCATAGCTTCAAGAGCTTTGCGGATGGCCGCAAAGTCATCGGGTTCACCGTAAACAACGATTTGGTCTTCTTCATTGAAGACATCGCGGACATCACAATCGGCTTCTAAAAGGGCCATGGTAACTTCGTCCACATCGGTTCCAGAAAACATGAAGACGGCCGTATTGACGAATTGGTAAGAAACTGAACCAGGGGCTCCCATGTTGCCGCCGTTTTTCCCAAATAAAGAACGAACATTGCCGGCCGTCCGGTTTACATTATTGGTTAAGGCATCTACAATCAGCATAGAACCAGACGGACCAAAGCCTTCATAGCGAAGTTCTTGGTAGTCTTCTTCGTCGCCGCCCTTGGCCTTGTCGATCGCCTTATTAATTACATGGGCAGGCACATTATAAGTTTTAGCCCGATCAATAACGAATTTAAGTTTTTGGTTGGATTCTGGGTCAGGTTCGCCTTGTTTGGCAGCTGCATAGATTTCAATCCCGAACTTGGCATAAATCTTAGAGAGGTCAGTATCTTTTTTGCCTTTTTTATCTTTAATATTGAACCATTTACGTCCCATAGAGTCACTTCTTTCTTTTATGTAATCATTGATATTATAGAGAAGATGAGGCATATTTACAAGCCGTTTTCTTTACGGTACTAGCCTTTGCAGAATGATAAGTAAATTTATTTCAAATTTTAAGTATTTTTTAATTAAAATGAGAATGCAAAAATTAGCCTAATTATTATCCGTTTTCATTGAAAATCCTTCTCATTTTTAGGCTAATGTGACCAATTTCTCATTCGTAATGATAAGAAAACGGTTACAAAAAAATTTTTTCTTTTTATAATAAAAGTGATATTAGCCAGCTAAAATTTATAAAAGGGGAGGGAAAAAGAGTAGCTAGCTAAGAAAAATTAAGAATGGAGGAAAGAATATATGGCAAATAATTCAAAATCATCGTTAGTTAAACAAGTCTTATTAGGGCTTTCTACGACACTAGCCTTATCTTTAGTAACCGGCGTCAGTCCTGCAAGAGCAGAAGAAGGTATTGTGAGCGATCCGGTGGCTGCCTCCGCGACAGACATTGCTACAACAACTAGTGTTACTAGCGATACCACTTCAACAGAAGCTACTAATGATCAAGCTACAGATACAACAGTAGACACAGACCAAGTAGCAGATGATACAGTTGAAGCGGCTGCCGCAGAAGAAGCTGCTGAAACAGAAGAAAGTAAACCGGCGATTGATGAAACAAATATGGCAACAGGGGAAGCAAAACCTGAACCGAATGTTGATGCCGCATCGACTGAAGAAGCCATCCGTCAAATTGACCATCAAACTGCTGAAGATCCGATTGAAAATCGTAAGGATACAGTCTATATGACTGAAAAGACAATCATTACTGAAAAAGCTGAAGTAGGAGATATAGATCCAACTACAATTCAATGGACTTTAAATGGGAAACCTTTGAATGAAAGTAAAACTTATGTAATGAAAGATGGCACTTTTACAGGTGATCAATTTATTAATATTGATAATGCCAGTGTAGTTAATGGTCAATTAAACTTTAATATAACGATTAATTCCTTATTTGGTCGTGATCTTTCCTTACGGACACCAAACAATATTCGGCGGACTTTCTTAGATTATATGCATGAATATGTCTTAGAAGGCAAAACTGCGGATGGTAAAGTCATTCGTAAGGTAATAAATTTACGTCCTTATGAAAAATATATGACTTATGATGAAATGCTAAAAGATATTCAAGATACGACTGAAAACCATAAAGAAGGTCGTTTAGTAGAAACTGAAATTTATGGTAAGACAGCTCAAGGTCGCGATATGCATTATGGTATTGTTGCTAAAGACCAAGCTTCTATTGACAACTACCTTAATGTATTAACACCTGCGATGTTAAAACACCCTGATCAAGTCAAAGCATTACTTGAATCTGGAAAATTAGATTATAAGGTGCCTGTTCTAATCAATAATACCCATGCGGATGAACAACCAGGTACTGACATTGTCCGTGACCTCTTTAAACAAATTGCTACCAAAGATGTCATCCACTTTAATATGACTCAAGATGGTGTAATTAAAAAAGTCAGCTTAAATGTTTCTGAGTTATTAGATAAGTTTATTTTCTTATTTAACTTCTCTGAAAACCCAGATGGCTCTGTTGCTAATACCCGTGAGTTAGCTAATGACTTGGATCCTAACCGGGATGCTTCTTATCAAGCTAATCCAGAAACTGTAGCAATCTCTGGTTTAATTAATAAATGGAATCCAATGGCTTTATATGATTTACATGGTTTTGTCCGTGACTTCTTAATTGAACCTACGACACCACCACATGATCCAAACTTCGAATATGACTTAGTTTCTGAAACGATGATGGAACATGCTCGTGAAATGGGTAATGCTGGTACTACCAATACCAATTACAACCACTATATTATCCCTAAAGTTTATTATGGCGATGGCTGGGATGATGCTTTCTCTGGATATACTGGGGTTTATGCTGTTTACCATGGCATCTTAGGTCATACCATTGAAATTCCTGAAACTAACCATGAATCCTTTAAGGCTGGTTCTTATGCTGTTCTAGGTGGTATTAACTACATTAAAGATAATCTGGACCGGCTCATGGCAAATCGCTTGACCTTCTACTCAAGAGGTGTCAATAAAGTGGAAGACCCACG
Source organism: Eremococcus coleocola ACS-139-V-Col8 (assembly GCF_000183205.1). Classification (NCBI taxonomy): domain Bacteria; kingdom Bacillati; phylum Bacillota; class Bacilli; order Lactobacillales; family Aerococcaceae; genus Eremococcus; species Eremococcus coleocola. Next base: position 26,703 of record NZ_AENN01000010.1, read on the forward strand.
AGCTGAAGAAGAATTAGTCGGACCAGATGGCAAGACAATCGGTCGGATTAAAGGGGACAATCCTAAGTTCTTCCCTGACTATTATGTAATCCCAATGACACCAAATGGTGTACGTGATACTCAAGCTGCCTTTGATATGATTGAATATTTCAAACGTAATGGCGTTGAAGTTAAAGAGTTAAAAGCAGATATGGGACCATATAAAAAAGGTGATCTAGTGATTGACATGGCTCAAGCTAAACGGGGTTATGCTAACCATATCCTTTATAAAGGTTCTAATGAATCTGCTTGGGCAGCTATGTATGCTGAATTAGTGGTCAACTTCCCAGATATGCGTGGCTTTGATGCCGACCCAATTTTTGCTGATGGTAAATTCGATGGCTTCTTAGGTCAAGTGACTCATACCAAAGCACCGCGTTCTCAAGTGGGAACCGCTCCTTACTACAAAGTGGCTAATAACTCAGCGACGACAGTTAAAGCTATTAATGCAGCTATTAAAGCAGGGGCTAAAGTTTACAAGACGAAGGATGGCTATATCGTAGACCGGAAAACCCTAGCTCATCTGCTAGATAATTATGCACTTTATGCGCAACCAATTGTAGATGCATATCCATCTGGTCAAACTCTTAAACCCTTGAAGGTCTTTGTGCCTAAGAAATATGAAGCTTGGCAAGGTCGGGAAACCATCCTTGATTCCCAAATTGTGGCGGGTGATTTAGGCTTCCAAGTCGTTGATTCAATTGATGATGCCGATGTGTTAATTTTACAAAGTGGACAATTTGACCCAAGTCTTCTAGGTAAGAAACCAACGATGATTTTAGGTGGCGACGCTATGGCACGCCTAGAAGAATTAGGACTACTAAAAGGCTTTGATGCAGAAATGTTTAAGGATGGTTGGTCTCACGAAGGGTTACTCAAAGCCTTAATTGATAAGAATACAAACCTAAGCTCAGGCTATAGTCTAAAAGACCTCTTCTATTCTAATTCAGGTTCTTGGATCGAAGGTATCCCAGCAGGCTTCAAGAAGATTGTTGAAGTGGCAGGCGACGACTTCTTCATTTCTGGTTGGTGGCCAGGTTACGATGGTCTATCCGGTAAAGTGATGGCGATTGATGGTACATACAACAATCAACCACTCTTTATCTATGCTGGTAATCCAACTAACCGTCGTCATACTAAGAATTTATTTGGTTGGTTAGCTAATGCTATTTTCCGTGATACAGCGGATGCTCAACTCATTGCTTATACTCCAAATGTTCCAGGTGATGATGATAAAGATAAAGATCATGACAAACCGAGTGATCCAAGCGTAGTACCAGGTGATAAGAATAAAGACCAAGCAGATGATTCATCAGAAAAACCTAATCAAGATGGTGCAAAAGAAGATACACAAGTAGTTGAAGTAATTGCTGACCAAGCAAGTCAAACGAGTGCAGCACTTCTTCCTGCAACAGGTGAAGATATGAATGAAAATATCCTTATTGCTGGTTTCGCGCTTGTCTTAGGTTCAAGTCTTGTTTATTTCAGTCGTAAACAAGAAAACTAAGTTTTCCTTAAGGTCTCCTAAATATATGCCCGTTTCATCTGGATATATGACCAGCTGAAACTGTAAAAACCACCTTCCCACCAATTCGATTAAGAAA
>NZ_AENN01000009.1:0-36583 GCF_000183205.1 Eremococcus coleocola ACS-139-V-Col8
TCCGTCGATTTTTTATGCCCTTTTGGGTTTTTGAATGGAGGAAAATCACATGAAAATTATTAATATTGGAGTTTTAGCTCATGTTGATGCAGGAAAAACTACCTTAACAGAAAGCTTATTATATAACAGTGGAGCGATTACAGAATTAGGAAGCGTGGACAAAGGTACAACGAGGACGGATAATACGCTTTTAGAACGTCAGAGAGGAATTACAATTCAGACAGGAATAACCTCTTTTCAGTGGGAAAATACGAAGGTGAACATCATAGACACGCCAGGACATATGGATTTCTTAGCAGAAGTATATCGTTCATTATCAGTTTTAGATGGGGCAATTCTACTGATTTCTGCAAAAGATGGCGTACAAGCACAAACTCGTATATTATTTCATGCACTTAGGAAAATGGGGATTCCCACAATCTTTTTTATCAATAAGATTGACCAAAATGGAATTGATTTATCAACGGTTTATCAGGATATTAAAGAGAAACTTTCTGCCGAAATTGTAATCAAACAGAAGGTAGAACTGTATCCTAATATGTGTGTGACGAACTTTACCGAATCTGAACAATGGGATACGGTAATAGAGGGAAACGATGACCTTTTAGAGAAATATATGTCCGGTAAATCATTAGAAGCATTGGAACTCGAACAAGAGGAAAGCATAAGATTTCATAATTGTTCCCTGTTCCCTGTTTATCACGGAAGTGCAAAAAACAATATAGGGATTGATAACCTTATAGAAGTGATTACGAATAAATTTTATTCATCAACACATCGAGGTCCGTCTGAACTTTGCGGAAATGTTTTCAAAATTGAATATACAAAAAAAAGACAACGTCTTGCATATATACGCCTTTATAGTGGAGTACTACATTTACGAGATTCGGTTAGAGTATCAGAAAAAGAAAAAATAAAAGTTACAGAAATGTATACTTCAATAAATGGTGAATTATGTAAGATTGATAGAGCTTATTCTGGAGAAATTGTTATTTTGCAAAATGAGTTTTTGAAGTTAAATAGTGTTCTTGGAGATACAAAACTATTGCCACAGAGAAAAAAGATTGAAAATCCGCACCCTCTACTACAAACAACTGTTGAACCGAGTAAACCTGAACAGAGAGAAATGTTGCTTGATGCCCTTTTGGAAATCTCAGATAGTGATCCGCTTCTACGATATTACGTGGATTCTACGACACATGAAATTATACTTTCTTTCTTAGGGAAAGTACAAATGGAAGTGATTAGTGCACTGTTGCAAGAAAAGTATCATGTGGAGATAGAACTAAAAGAGCCTACAGTCATTTATATGGAGAGACCGTTAAAAAATGCAGAATATACCATTCACATCGAAGTGCCGCCAAATCCTTTCTGGGCTTCCATTGGTTTATCTGTATCACCGCTTCCGTTGGGAAGTGGAATGCAGTATGAGAGCTCGGTTTCTCTTGGATACTTAAATCAATCATTTCAAAATGCAGTTATGGAAGGGATACGCTATGGTTGCGAACAAGGATTATATGGTTGGAATGTGACGGATTGTAAAATCTGTTTTAAGTATGGCTTATACTATAGCCCTGTTAGTACCCCAGCAGATTTTCGGATGCTTGCTCCTATTGTATTGGAACAAGTCTTAAAAAAAGCTGGAACAGAATTGTTAGAGCCATATCTTAGTTTTAAAATTTATGCGCCACAGGAATATCTTTCACGAGCATACAACGATGCTCCTAAATATTGTGCGAACATCGTAGACACTCAATTGAAAAATAATGAGGTCATTCTTAGTGGAGAAATCCCTGCTCGGTGTATTCAAGAATATCGTAGTGATTTAACTTTCTTTACAAATGGACGTAGTGTTTGTTTAACAGAGTTAAAAGGGTACCATGTTACTACCGGTGAACCTGTTTGCCAGCCCCGTCGTCCAAATAGTCGGATAGATAAAGTACGATATATGTTCAATAAAATAACTTAGTGTATTTTATGTTGTTATATAAATATGGTTTCTTGTTAAATAAGATGAAATATTTTTTAATAAAGATTTGAATTAAAGTGTAAAGGAGGAGATAGTTATTATAAACTACAAGTGGATATTGTGTCCTGTATGTGGAAATAAAACACGATTAAAGATAAGGGAAGATACTGAATTAAAAAAATTCCCCCTCTATTGTCCGAAATGCAGACAAGAAAATTTAATTGAAATAAAGCAGTTCAAAGTAACTGTGATTACAGAGCCAGACGCAAAGACGCAGAGCCGATAAAATGAGATTAATACAATCTCATTTTATCGGCTCTTTCCGTTATGTATGGATTCTTTTAATTAGTCTTCGATGTTTCTTGCTTCGTTGATACCGCTGGCTAAAGATTCCATTAAGGATAGTTCTTTGTCTGTAAAGCTATCCATGTATTTCTCTATCTGTAATCGTCGGGTGCTTTTTACCAAGTTATTAGCAGGTAAGAAAAATTCATCAACGGAAACATGAAGTAACGATACAAGGTCATAAAGAACTTGTATGCTGGGGTGTTGCCCTTTATTTTCAATATTAGTTAAGTACCGTGGGTCAATTTCAATCAATGCTCCCACTTGTTCACGAGTTAAACCTCGTTTCAATCGAGCTTCTTTAATGGCTAAACCAAAGGCTCTAAAATCATATTTATCTTCTTTTTTACGCATAGTAGACCACCTCTATACATTTTATTGTTCCTACTGAATTAAAAACAGGTATAGAAAAACGTGTTATATGGTTTAAAGGTTTATATTTAATAAAAAGCACTACTAAACGCCAATAAAAAAAACCGTTATATGGTAGTGCTATTTACGCTGTTAAAATATTGTATATTACTTCCAAATGGCGGTTTGTTGGAGGTCAACGTCGCCATGAAGTACATCATATACAATAAATTTCCTTACATTGGGTTCTTGTCAAAAAAAGTCGTCTATCTGCAATAGATAAGTACGTCCACCAATGTGGTTTTATAAATCATATAGATAGAATAACAGAAGCATGTAAACAGAGAAATAAATCTGTTTATATGCTTTTTTGGCTATTCAGAACTTTTTTACAAAGTTTATTTATCAGTAATGCAACAAATCCCCCTTTCACATTGGGACTAAGAGTGAAAGGAGATAAACGAGCAAGGCTCACTTCCTTTCCTAGACAGAAAGGGGGTGAGAAACATGAAACCATCTTCTTTTCAGACCACAATAGAAAATCAGTTTGACTATATCTGTAAACGTGCTATGGAAGACGAGCGAAAGAATTATATGCTTTATCTTTCAAGGATTGCAAAGCGTGAGGTGTCCTTTTCGGATGTTGGCGATTATCTTGTTAGCCAGTTTGCGACAACAGATAACTATTCAACTGACTTTCAGATTTTTACACTCAATGGGTTATCAGTAGGCGTTGAAAATGATTTGTTGAGTGAAGCATTACGTGAGTTGCCAGACAAGAAACGTGAAATTCTACTGCTGTTTTACTTTATGGACATGAGCGATTCAGAAATTGCAGACCTGTTGAAATTGAACCGTTCTACTGTCTATCGGCATAGAACCAGTGGACTAGCCTTAATTAAAAAGTTTATGGAGGAATTTGAAGAATGAAAACACAATATCCTATGATTCCCTTTCCTCTCATTGTAAAGGCAACAGATGGCGATACCGAAGCGATTAACCAGATTCTACATCATTACAGAGGGTACATAACGAAGCGTTCCCTACGACTTATGAAAGATGAATATGGCAATCAAAGTATGGTCGTTGATGAAGTCTTACGTGGAAGAATGGAAACCAGACTGATTACAAAGATTTTGTCATTTGAAATTAAGTAATATCCTCTCTCCTTTCGTGGAAGCGTGCTAAACCATTCCACGCTTCCCGAACAGGGAGGTTTGTTATTCCACCAAAGCATATTGAGCTTTCAATGTGTTTTGATAGGCTAACGAGCCATTGTTCTTTGAAAACTGAATAAAAGTAATCGAATACGTTTCGATAAGAAAAGAGCCAACGGAACTAACCGCCATGACCTATCTTATAAAGATAGCGAGCGATTCATGTTAGTGATCCGAGAAGCAATCTTTAGCAGGATTGCCTGCAACGACATTCTTATCGTGATAATGATACTCCCATACAGTCAATAGTCCGAGCGTGATAAAACCGTCGCAGGCAATGAGTATGGCTACATGAGAACCATGCAGGGGTGGAACTCCCGTGAGCTTTGCTAAAGCTGTTCGATTGCTGGTAAAACAACTTTTATGAAATCCAAATAAGTGATTTGGAAAGGAGGATTTTATGAAGCAGACTGACATTCCTATTTGGGAACGTTATACCCTAACCATTGAAGAAGCGTCAAAATATTTTCGTATTGGCGAAAACAAGCTACGACGCTTGGCAGAGGAAAATAAAAAAGCAAATTGGCTGATTATGAATGGCAATCGTATTCAGATTAAACGAAAACAATTTGAAAAAATTATAGATACATTGGACGCAATCTAGCGTCGCCAAAGGGTCTTGTATATGATAAAATAGTATTAAGTCGTATCAAGGCTCTTTCCATAAAGGAAAGGAGCAAATGCCATGTCAGAAAAAAGACGTGACAATAAAGGTCGAATCTTAAAGACTGGAGAGAGCCAACGAAAAGACGGAAGATACTTATACAAATATATAGATTCATTTGGAGAACCGCAATTTGTTTACTCGTGGAAACTTGTGGCTACAGACCGAGTACCAGCAGGAAAGCGTGATTGTATCTCACTTAGAGAGAAAATCGCAGAGTTACAGAAAGACATTCATGATGGTATTGATGTTGTAGGAAAGAAAATGACACTCTGCCAGCTTTACGCAAAACAGAACGCTCAAAGACCAAAGGTTAGAAAAAACACTGAAACTGGACGCAAATATCTTATGGATATTTTGAAGAAAGACAAGTTAGGTGTAAGAAGTATTGACAGTATTAAGCCATCAGACGCTAAAGAATGGGCTATTAGAATGAGTGAAAATGGTTATGCTTATCAAACCATCAATAACTACAAACGTTCTTTAAAGGCTTCATTCTATATTGCTATACAAGATGATTGTGTTCGGAAGAATCCATTTGACTTTCAACTGAAAGCAGTTCTTGATGATGATACTGTCCCTAAGACCGTACTAACAGAAGAACAGGAAGAAAAACTGTTAGCCTTTGCAAAAGCTGATAAAACCTACAGCAAAAATTATGATGAAATTCTGATACTCTTAAAAACAGGTCTTCGTATTTCAGAGTTTGGTGGTTTGACACTTCCAGATTTAGATTTTGAGAATCGTCTTGTCAATATAGACCATCAGCTATTGAGAGATACTGAAATTGGGTACTACATTGAAACACCAAAGACCAAAAGTGGCGAACGTCAAGTTCCTATGGTTGAAGAAGCCTATCAAGCATTTAAGCGAGTGTTAGCGAATCGAAAGAATGATAAGCGTGTTGAGATTGATGGATATAGTGATTTCCTCTTTCTTAATAGAAAGAACTATCCAAAAGTGGCAAGTGATTACAACGGCATGATGAAAGGTCTTGTTAAGAAATACAATAAGTATAACGAGGATAAATTGCCACACATCACTCCACATAGTTTGCGACATACATTCTGTACCAACTATGCAAATGCAGGAATGAATCCAAAGGCATTACAGTACATTATGGGACATGCTAATATAGCCATGACGCTGAACTATTACGCACATGCAACATTCGATTCTGCAATGGCAGAAATGAAACGCTTGAATAAAGAGAAGCAACAGGAGCGTCTTGTTGCTTAGTAGTACAAATGAATTTACTACTTATTTACCACTTCTGACAGCTAAGACATGAGGAAATATGCAAAGAAACGTGAAGTATCTTCCTACAGTAAAAATACTCGAAAGCACATAGAATAAGGCTTTACGAGCATTTAAGAAAATATAAAAAGATAATTAGAAATTTATACTTTGTTTGTGCTAAAAAAAATAAATTTAGAAATAAAAAAACCACCGAGTGGTGGTTTTTAGCTTTCAATTTAATTATCTTCTTCTTCCAATTCTAAACATTCATCTAAATCAAATTTTTTTGTGAATTCTGGATCCATATGGGTTAAGAAGTGCCAATCTTCTGAATCGTTTTTTCTATATAGGATTGCTTCTCCGTCTTCTGATCCAAAGTAGGCTCTTTCTACTTGGTAGCCTTTCTTTTCTAGATTTTTATTTACTTCTAAATAATTATTTTCTCTCGCTTCGATATAATCTATTAAATCTGAATTCGCTACTGTGTAAGCATCCACTCTAGTTGCTCCATCTACGATTCCTTTTCCTTTTTTAGATAAATTTGGAATTTCTTTCCAATATACTTCTACATCGCCATCTTCTGTAAACATAAACTTAGTTAGTGGTACTATGTTGCCATTTATTTCTAGTTCCATGTAGTCTGAGATTGAATCTAGCTTTATAGTTTCGTATTCAAATCCGTCTATCTCTTCAAATTTGTATCCTTTAAGTTGAGATACAAATTTTCTTCCTTCTTCTATGGTGTCAAATAGTCCCAGCTCTGTGCTCATTCCATCTTGGTATAATTCTAATATAAACATTTTTTCTCCTTATCTATTTAAGTCTATTTCAAATTTAAAACTTGAATCGCCTTGAGTTGCTCTATACTTAATCTTGTAGTTTTTAAGAAGACTACTAACTATATAGAGCCCCAGTCCATTTCTATTCTTCTTAAGATTCTTCTTGCTAAGATCAAAGTTTACGTCAAAGATTTTATCTATATCGATACTACTTTTATTTTCATAAGTGTTTTCGATGTATCTATCCCCTTTTTCTGATCCTATATTTATACTACCATAAAAACGACCATACAAGAGCATCTTTACTCTTGTATGGTCGTTATTTCTTTTTTTACCGCTTAAAGGTTATCAGTTATACTTTGTTTTCTTCAATCCCTAACTGAACGCTCCTAATAGCCCGCTTTTTATCTAATTAATCTTCTATTATCGAATTTCCAAACCATCAACCGTTTGTAAACCAGCTAGTACTTGATCCATAGCGGCTTGGACTTGATCATCCGTCAAGGTTGCTTGCGGATCTTGGAATGTTAACCGGTAAGCCAAGGATTGTTTACCTGCAGCAATATGGTCCCCTTGGTAACGATCAAATAAGTCAAGACCGACTAATTTGTCGCCAGCCTGGGCTTTAATGATTTCTACCAATGAGGCATGACTTTGTTTTTCATCGACCAGTAAGGCGATGTCCCGAGACGTTTCAGGGAAGCGTGGAATTGGTGCTTGGGTGATAATTTCGGCTTGGGCGGCAATTAAATCTGCGACCCTTACTTCACCGAAGAAAGTGGTATCATCGAGGTCATAGTCTCGAGCAGTTTGGGGATGGACTTGACCAAAGAATCCAATTTCTTGGCCATCCAAGAGAATAGCCGCAGTTCGACCTGGATGCATGACGGGCAAATCATTTTTACTCCGATAAGTAATGTGGTCGCTTAGGCGAACCGTTTCGAAGTATGCTTCAAATATTCCTTTTAAATCAAAGAAGTCATATTTACGGTCTTTACCATACCAAGTATTGGCTTCATTTTGGCCAGAAAGTAGAATTGACAACCGTTCTTCTTCAATTGGTTGCTTATGTTTATCTTCAGATAAGAAAACGCGACCAATTTCATAAAAGGCCAATCCCGTATTTTTACGGTTAGCGTTATACATGGCTACGTCCATTAAAGCTGGGAACATACTTTGACGTAGAACGGTCCGTTCTTCAGACATAGGCCAATCCAATTCAACGAAACCATATGACTTATCTTGAATTAGTTGGGCTTTGTCTTTTGAAGTTAGGCCATAAGTAATGATTTCATTTAAGCCAAGTCCTTCAAGTATTTGACGGCTATGACGGGCAAAGGCTTGAGCCTTACTTAAGTGACCCGGCGTTGTTTCACCACTTGGTAATGTAGTAGGAATATTATCGTAACCATAGATACGGGCAATTTCTTCCAAAATATCGGCTTGGATAAAGATATCCCACCGCCGGTTAGGTACGGTCACTTCAAAGGAGTCTTTGCTTAATTGACAGTCAAAATTTAAGCGGTTAAAAATATGGCCAATTTGGTCTGAGCTTAAGTCTACCCCTAATTGATCAGCTACTTGGGCATAGGTCATCTTAATTTTAAGTGGGCTGTAGTTTTGATGGTTTTCTTCAACAAAACCATCCACCACTTGACCTTGGCCTAATAAAGCCATCAAGCCAGCAGCTTGATCGCCTGCTTCAGTCACCGTATCTTTATTAATCCCCTTTTCAAACCGAGCTGAAGATTCGGACCTCAAGGCAAGACGGCGGGAAGTTTTACGGACATTGGCCGAATTAAAGATAGCAGTTTCTAATAAAACGTTTTTAGTTTGATCCGTTACTTCAGAATCTAATCCACCCATAACTCCAGCTAAAGCAATCGCTCTATCACCTGATTTGATTAAAACATCTTCAGCCGTCAATTTACGGTCAATCTCATCTAAAGTAGTAAACGTTTCACCCGCATGCGCACGTGCCACCGAAATTTCTTTAGATGGTAAAGTGTCTAAGTCAAAAGCATGCATGGGTTGACCGTATTGAATCAAATAATAGTTAGTGACATCGACAATATTGTTGATTGGGCGAATGCCCGCCTTCATTAATCGCATTTGTAACCAAAGTGGACTTTCCGCCACGGTTATATTCTCAACCAAATGGAGTTGGTAATGACTAGCTAGGTCTTCTTCAATAGACACCTTGACTTGACCTAAAGCACCCTCATTATCTTCCACTAAAGGAAGGTCTTCTAATAAATTCATTATAGGTTTTTGGTCTAGAATGGCCCCAATTTCATAAGCAGAACCCACCATTGATAAGACGTCAGCCCGGTTAGGGGTAATGTCTAACTCTAAAATTGGATCATCTAATTTCAAATACTCAATTAAATCCTGACCTACGGGTGCATCCTCAGGCAAAATATAAATACCATTCGCATAGGCTTTGGGCACAACAGAATCTGGAAAGCCTAATTCCCCTAAGGAGCAAATCATCCCATTGGATGCTTGACCGCGAATTTTACCCGCTTTAATGGTCACACCGCTAGGTAAAGTGGCACCTGGTAAGGCCACCATCACTTTTTGGCCCGCTTCAATATTTGGAGCTCCACAGACAATTTGTTGGACCGCATCACCATAGGATCCAACTTGAACTTGCGCCACATGTAAATGATCAGAGTCTGGATGGTCGATCAATTTAAGCACTTGACCCACAACTAAATTGGATAAGTCTTGGCCATAGTTAATCACTGATTCAATTTCAATCCCAGTCCGAGACATTAATTCTGCTAACTCTTGACCTTGAACCCCGGTCATATCTAGGAAATCACTGAGCCATTCAAATGATACTAACATCTAATTTTGTCCTCCTTTGAATTGTTGGTTAAAACGTAAATCATTGGTATAGAAATGACGGATGTCATCGACATTGTTACGAAGCATGGCAATCCGTTCAATTCCAAGACCGAAGGCAAAACCCTTATATACTGATGAATCGACGCCAGACATTTCTAACACATTAGGATGAACCATGCCTGCACCTAATACTTCGATCCAACCCGTATGTTTGCAGACATTACAACCTTGGCCCCCACATTTAAAGCATGAAATATCAATTTCGACCGATGGTTCAGTAAATGGGAAATAAGAAGGACGAAGGCGAATTTGTCGGTCTTCACCAAACATTTGTTGAGCAAATAACAATAAAGTTCCCTTTAAGTCAGCCATAGTCACGTGTTTATCGACCACTAAGCCTTCAATTTGTTGGAATTGATGAGAGTGGGTAGCATCATCAGAGTCGCGCCGGAAAACCTTACCCGGTGAAATCATTTTTAAAGGTCCCTTGCTGAAATCATGTTTTTCCATGGTTCGAGCTTGCACAGGCGATGTATGAGTCCGCATCAATAATTCTTCCGTAATATAGAAAGTATCCTGCATATCTCGAGCCGGATGATCTTTAGGCAGGTTCATTTTTTCAAAGTTATACAGATCTTGTTCAACTTCTGGACCTTCTACCACTTGGTAACCCATACCTAGGAAGATATCTTCTACTTGTTCCCTAGTTTGAGTTAAAATATGGCGGCTTCCAAACTTGTGACTATGTCCAGGCAAAGTGACATCCAATCGTTCGGCTTCAAGTTGGGCTTGAAGTTCTTTGGCGGCGACTTGACTTTGAGCAGTTTCCATACTTTGATTAAAGGCGGTATTAAATTGTTTTAAAGCCTGACCAAGTTGAGGTTTTTCATCCGGAGCAAGACTCCGCATTTCTTTTTGAATGGCCTGTAATTGGGACTTCTTCCCGGTAAAGGCTACTTTGATATCATTTAAGACTTTGGATGATTCAGCCAGGCTGATTTGTTGCTGAGCGTCTGCCAATAAATTATCTAAATCTTTTTGTAAATCAACAATTGACATGATTTTCCTACTTTCTTTTTAATCTTCGCTAAAACCTACAAATATGATGGTGTCAGGCCTTCTAGACATCATCACTGCAATAAAAAAAACCCTCCCTGGTCAGGGACGAGCTATCGTGGTACCACCCTTGTTCATTGCTAGGTCCTAGCCTAGCAACGCACTTGGACCCATAACCGTGGGTGCGGTACCCTTTTCAATCATTTCATATCTTTAGGGGTAAACTCAGAAATTGAATAGTTCGACGACTTACTAACTTACTTTCAGTCAAGGTAAGTCTTCCTGTGGTTCGCGTCGCACCTTAGATTTCGTCTTCGTTTTTTGTGATTAGCTTAAGTATAGCGATTTGCCTTGAAATCGTCAATATTTAGACTTCTGAATAAGTGATTTATTTCGACAAAATCTATCCTTAATCTCATTATTTAAATTTAGGACCAGAAATAAAGAATGAAACCGCTAAGGAAGCTAAGGCATTCCCATAACGGATGCTTAGGCCTTTGCTAGCTTGATAAAATCCAGTTGAGACTTCAAGCATGGCGGCTTCCTTGTCCATCAAGGTAACTAGCCAAGACTCGGCATATTTAGGCACATCCCGGGTCGCACCCCACATATGTTTTAAGATAATATCTTCTTCTAAGTCGGATAGGTGGGTTAGTTTTTTTGCGTTGGCCAAGGCAATTCTTGGATGTTCATATAAATGCCCTTTTGGACCATATTGGTCTTTTTGCCATACTTGATAGAAAAATAAATCATGGAGTAGACCAGCCCGAGCAGTCGCCCGTTTATCTAAGCCAAACTTTCGTGCTAAACAGAAAGCGCGATAGGATACAGTTAAGGAATGTTCTAAGCGGTTACTGTAATTGTGGTGAACAAAATCTGCTAAGGATTGAACTTGTTCTTGATCTAATAAGTCTTGGACGCAGTCTAAATAGTCTTGATCAGTTTGCCAATTGAGTCGGGTGAAAAATGCCATATTCTGCCTCCTTAGTTAAGTTACTCTTATTGTACTACTTTATTGTAAAGAAGAGATGAATTTTACATAAAGTTAATGTTAAGTTTTATGAAGCCTTTTCAAGCTTATCGTGAATTTTTCATGATTTTATCCATAGCTGACTCTATTTCTCATTTTATTTTGATTTTGTAAGAGCTTTATTTACATAAAATTTACAGCAAATTTACTCAAGATTTACACTCAAAGCTTATAATCTACTTATGTCCCTTAGGTTGGCCTTAAAACCATTATCTGACGGAATTTAATCGAAATAAAATAATATCCACAGTCATCGGTTAACTGGCAGAAGCAAGTTGTATTCTGATTCTGGCTTAATCGACTGTTCAAGAACGAACCTATAAAGTAAAAACTAGATTTCTACTTGTTGCTTCGTTCCTACTAGTTAGGAGGTAATATGCAAATACGTATCCAAGGGCTTTCTAAGTCATTTGGTCAAAACCAAGTCATAAAACCACTCGATATGGTCATTGAATCCAGCCGCTTAACCACCTTGTTGGGTCCATCTGGTTGTGGCAAAACTACCCTGCTCCGTATGATTGCAGGTTTAGAAAGGCCAGACCAAGGCCAAATATTTTTCGATGACGTCTGTGTCTTTTCCGAAGAAAAAGGAATTAATTTACCCCCAGAAAAAAGAGGCTTGGGCTTTGTGTTCCAAGACTTTGCTCTCTGGCCTCACATGACCATCTTTGAAAATGTCGCCTTTGGTCTACGGGCTACAAAAAATACCACGCGGTTAGAAGAACGGGTCCATAAAGCTTTGGCTTCAGTCCAACTAGAAAAAATGGCTGACCGTTATCCCCACCAACTATCGGGGGGGCAACAACAACGAGTTTCTTTTGCCCGCGCTATTGTGATTGAACCCGCTTGTATTCTCTTTGATGAACCCTTGTCCGCTTTGGATGCCATCCTACGTGAACAAATGCGGGTGGAATTAAGAGCCTTAATTGACCGACTACAAATTACGGCAATTTTTGTGACCCATGATCAAACTGAAGCTATGTCTATTTCAGACAAGATTGCGGTGATGTCACAAGGTTTAGTCCAACAATATGATAGTCCTGAAAATATTTATCAGGCTCCGGTCAATCAAACGGTGGCTAATTTTGTTGGTACCAGTAATTGGATTGATGATCATCACCTCTTCCGACCAGAACAAGCCCAATTAGTCGGCCAAGCCAATGATCAACATTTCCAAGCAAAGGTTATATCCAGTGAGTTTCTCGGTCAAAACTACTTAGTCCATTTAGAGTACCAAGGCCAAGAATGGTCCGTCTACTCCCCGATTCGTTTAAATCACGACCAAGTGATTGATTTGTATCTTGCCCCGCAGCATATCACTCAAGTTTAATTATTATAGAAGGAGACATAATTATTATGAAAAAATTCTTAAAAACAATGGCCCTTGCCGCAGTAACTTTAGGTTCTTTTGCTTCATTTGGTCTGACTGACCAAACCGTTTCAGCTGAAGGTGATAAAATCACTGTTTATATGCCATCCCCTGCCGGCCTCGCTGAAAAAATTGCTGAAGGTTTCAAAACTCAATCTGGTAAAGAAGTTGAAGTTTTCCAAGGAACGACCGGTGAAATCTTAGCTCGTTTAGAAGCTGAAAAAGAAAACCCTATTGCCGATGTGGTAATCTTAGCTTCTTGGTCTGATGGTTTAGCCATGAAAAATGATGACAAATTAGCTAGCTATGAATTGTCTAACAAGGACAACGCGGTAGAAAACTTTATCGATGAAGACAACACTTTATTCGGTTACTCTGCTTCAGCTGTTGGTGTTATCTATAATACAGAATTATTTGAAAGCTTAGAAGCTGACTGGGCTGACTTAAGTACTACCGAAGACTATAAAGACCTATTAGCGATTCCTGACCCTGAAAAATCAGGTGCTGCCAAAGACTTCGTTTCTGCTTATGTGACTGAAAAAGGTTGGGATGACTTCGAAGCCTTAGCTAATAACGGTACAATTGTGCCAGGCGCTAACAAGGCTACTATGGAAGCTGTCACTACGGGTGAAGTCGGTATCCTAGTCGCTGGGGTTGACTACAATGCTTACAAAGCCATCGATGAAGGTGAACCTTTAGCCATGTATTATCCTGAATCTGGTACTGTAATTAACCCTCGTCCAGCTATGATTATGAAAGACGCTCCAAACCCTGAAGGCGCGCAAGAATTCGTGGAATACTTATTCTCTGATGAAGCCCAACAAATGGTTGCTGATGCTTACTTAATCCCTGGTCGTGCGGATGTAAAATCTGAAAAACGCCCTAACGTAGATGAAATTCCTACTTTAAATACTGACTGGGCTAAGATGATGGAAGTTGCTTCTGAAGCAGCCGCTAGAATCAACGAATTAATGGCTTAATAATCAGTTGCCATGAAACAATTAAAGAGTAACTTAAAATTAGTAGCAAGCCTCGGGTTGCTACTAATTTTATTCATATTAATTATTGCTCCCTTGTTTTCGATTTTTATTCAAACCATTGTCGTCGATGGTCAAGTTACTTTAGACCAAGTAATCACAACCCTCGCTGAGCGTAAAAACTTACAAATGATTATCAATTCACTCTTATTGGGCTTTTTCACTGTCATAATGACTTCCCTGATTGCCCTACCCTTGGCTTATCTTTTTACCAAGACTAGTATGGCCAAGTATCAATTCTTTGATACGATTTTTATGATGCCTTTTATGACGCCGCCCTTTATTGCCTCTATGGGATGGATTTTGTTTATGCAACGACGGGGCTTGCTCCAACGTTTCATCCCGGCACTTGACCAATCAGATGAATTCTTTTTTACCATTACCGGTTTAGTTATTGTCATGAGTTTTCATAATTTTCCTTTTATGTATACCATGATGAAAAATGCCATCTTAAATATCCCCGCCTCCTTAGAAGAAGGCGCAGCGGTTTTTGGGGCCAATTTCTGGCGCCGGATTCGTAAAGTTTTTATTCCATTAATTACGGGTAATTACGCGATTGCTGCTTTGCTGGTTTTTGTTAAGGTGATTTCGGAATATGGGACGCCTGCGACCTTGGGTAAACGGATTGGCTTTAATGTCTTTACCACCGAAATCCATCGTTATGCCACGGTGGCGCCCATCTCCTTTGGTAAGTCAGCTTCCTTGGCTTCAATTCTGGTGACCATTTGTCTGGGGCTATGGATGATTCAAACCTATGTAACCAATCAGCGGACTTATAATCTCATTTCTGGTAAAGGTAGTCGGTCCAAACTAATCCAATTAAAACCTTGGCAACAAGTCCTAGCTTGGGGCTATATTTTGGCGATTATTACGGGGGCGACCATCATCCCCATGTTTTCTGTCTTCGCCACCTCAATTATTAAGTTAAGAGGGTATGGTTTCCGCTTTGATAACTTGACCTTTAAACATTATTATCAAATGTTTACTGCCAATGATAAAACGGTTGCTGCCATTCTAAACTCCTTCCTCTTAGCCTTTGTAGCAGCTACCGTTTGTGCTCTACTAGGTACCCTCATTGTGCTTACGATTCGTAACCTAAAAGGAAAACTAGCTAAAGGAATGGAGGCGATTAGTTTGCTGCCTGAGATGGTACCAGGCATTGTACTCATCTTAGGTATCATGCTGTTTTGGAATGATATCTATCATTTGATACCGATTTATAATACCATGTATCTCTTAGCTTTAGCCTATATCATCCTTTTTCTCCCCTTTACCGTCCAATATGTGACTTCATCCTTTACTCAAATTAATCCTTCCCTAATGTCAGCGGGTCAAGTCTTCGGAGCTAGCCCTTCCTATATTTTCCGCCGGATTACGCTACCCCTGATTAAGCCTGGTATTATTACTGGCTGGATGATGACTTTTATTATCTCCTTCCGAGAACTTGTCACAGCCTCCTTAATTTCGCCGCCAAATAAATACGTGATTTCCACCTTTATTGTGAGGGAATTTGAGCAAGGGTCCGTTTCAACCGGGATGGCCATGGCTGTCATTTGTGTCCTATTAACCACCACGACCCTCTTAATTTTAAACCATGTCACCCGCAAGAAAATTGTATAAAAATAAGCCTCTCTTCAGTTTTCAATTACTTCTGTACTGACCCCCTAAAGTTGGACCAAAAAATCCAACTTTTTGGGGGTCACTATATTCTGAAAAGAGGCTTGTTTTTTTAGTCTAGTGGTTAAAATGGAATAAAAGGATTCCGGTTGCAACCGCTACATTTAAGGATTCTGCTTGGCCGAGCATGGGAATATAAACAGAATGATCCGCTGCTTGAATTAAATCACCTGCCACGCCAGCCCCTTCATTGCCCATGATTAAGGCCACTTTATCGTCTAATTTAAGGTCTGAATAAATTTGGGCATCTTTATGAAGTGCGGTTGCCAGCACCGGAATCTTAGTCGCTTGTAATGCCGGAATAGCTGCCTTTAAATCATAATGGATGACCGGTAGATGCCAAATTGATCCTTGAGTAGCCCTTAGGACCTTATCATTATAAGGATCAACACAACCTTGCCCTAGTATGACTGCATCAAAACCGGCCGCATCTGCGGTCCGAATCATGGTCCCTAAATTACCTGGATCTTGGATGGCATCTAAGAGTAAGAGGCGGTGCCAACTTGGGTCGAGACTTGCTGGTTTTTGCTTGGATTCAACTACCGCAAAGACTCCTTGGTCTTGTTGGGTTTGGCTCAAGTATTGGGCCAAACCCGGCGTCAACAAATAAGTATCGCAATGGTCTTGATCAAATAATTCCTCATGGTCTCCTAAATAAGCAGGCGTCGCCATCAGAGCTTGGAGGGGTAAACCAGCTTTGAGGGCCTCTTGCACTAGGTGGTCTCCTTCAATTAGAAAAGCTCTCGCCTTGCGTCGGCCCTTACTCGTATGCAGTTTCCGCCATTCTTTAATGCTTTGATTTTGTTTGGATGTTATTTCATGTTTTGCTGACATAATGGGCCCCCTTTTTTTCTCTGTCTATTGTCTAGTAAATTATGGGGCTTGTCAATGAAAGGGAGTGAAACAGAAGTATAAAAATCTTTGATTTTCTGGTTTCTGTCTACTCCCTTGATTATATCATTCTACCTTATTTCACGGCGTATTCGGCACCACAATAAACACAGCGGTAAATCTTTGCTTCTTTGTCCACCAAGCGATACTCATGAACAATTTCTTGCTCAATTGAGGTAATGCACCGAGGATTTTTATATTTAATCACGTTAATCAATTTTTCCGGCATGTCAAGCTAAATTAGCAGATCCTCTTAAAGGAAAATTTAAAGTTGGGATTTTGGGGATGATACTTTTGCTTCGTGAGTTTTATGTTCTGATGCTTTTCTTTAATTTTGTTTAACTATGGAAAATTTTATTTAGTTACTGGTCAAGTGAGGAAAGCAGCGTATTATTTTCTTCATTTGTAGTATAAGTAAGGAAACCATTGGGGTGATTTCCACACTGGCAGTTCGAATCAGGAAAATTTTCCACACGCAAGCTGCCACTAAGGAAAATAATTCCTAGGTTTCTTTATCAGTACTGATAGTAAAGAAAATTTTCCACAATTAAAGGAAAAGTCTGGAATCCCAAGCCAAAACCTTGTGCAAACCGCCCAACCCATCCTATAATGAGGGCCTCGCCTAAGCGAGGCCACCGACTAAAGCCACCAGCGCAGACAATACTAACCAACTCCTGCACAACTCCTATACCGGCTCATAACCCAGTCCAATCCTATCAGAAAGCAGCGGGTTATAATCCCTGCTGCTTTCCTTTAATATCAAAAGAAGCCCTCGCCGACAAGCGAAGGCCTCATCACAACCTCAATCAAACTATTTAGTTAAACGATAAATGGCTTCAGCATAGATAGCTGTGGCTCTTAACAAGTCTTCAACTGCCAAGAATTCGTTGGCTTGGTGCATCACATCGATTGAGTCTGGGAATAAAGCACCATATGCAACACCGCGTGGCATTAAGCGGCCATAGGTACCGCCCCCAATCGATTGTTCGTGGGCTTCAAAACCAGTTTGTTTATGGTAAACATCCAGTAAAGTTTCTACCAATGGATCATCCGCTGGCACATAATGAGGGTCCTTATGGTGGCCCATAGAAACTTGAAGACTAGCATAATGACCGAGGGCTTTTTCCATTTGACCTAACATGGTATCAGGTTCTGTTCCTTCTGGATAACGGAAGTTCACATCAATATGGCCGCCCTTTTCAGCGTCATAGTTAGCAATTCCAATATTCATGGATACATCGCCCATGACATCATGATGGTGGCTTACACCCACTTTGCTACCATCAAAACCTTCAAATAATTCATGGCTTAAGACTTGGACAAAGTTTTCCGCGGCTTGGTCATCAAAGCGATATTGGCTCAAGAAACGGCCCAATTGAGTCGCCCCGTTGACACCTTTATGTGGAGTTGATCCGTGAGCTGACTTACCAACTACAGTGATAGATACTTGCTTGCCATCGACGCTTAAATCACCCTTTAAGTCATTTTCCGCTAAAAATTGGTCGAAATCTGCTTGGAAATCAATGTCCCCTTTTAATACCTCTAGGACTGCAGAAGCAGATTCAGGAACCATATTTGGTCGCAAGCCTGATTTAAATTCAATTAATTTTAAGTCGCCTTCTAAGACTTGAGAATCCTTGGTATCAATGGCTGCGGAGACATTCCCTTTTTCCCCATTAATGATTGGGAATTCAGCATCCGGTGAAAAACCAAAGTCGGGCATTTCTGCATGTTTGAAATAATAGTCCATACATTGCCAACCAGATTCTTCATCCGTACCTACAATTAAGTGAACCCGTTTATTGAAAGTATGCCCTAATTCACGCAATAATTTCAAAGCAAAATAAGCTCCTACGGTTGGTCCCTTATCATCCGAAGAACCCCGGGCATAAATCCGATCATTAATGATTTGTGGTTCAAAAGGATCAGTATCCCAACCAGACCCAGCTGGTACTACGTCCACGTGACCTAGAATACCCATCAATTCATCGCCAGCCCCAATCTCAACCCGGCCAGCCCATGGGCCAAAGGCTTGAGTTTGGAAACCATCTTCTTGGGCCATCTTAAGGAATTCATCTAAGGCAGCCTTGGGTCCCGGACCAACCGGAGTTTCCTCGGTTGCAGCCGCATCATCACGGACAGAATCAATTTTTAATAAACGAAATAGATCTTTAAATAAGTCTTCTTTACGACTTTCAACTTCTTGTAACCAGTTGATATTTTCCATAGTTAAGCTCCTTTATTTTTTAATACAGTTATTGTAACACTTTTTATAAAAAGGAGTGAAAAATCCAACCCCAGGGAAGGATTTTCTACTCCTCACTTCATTATTCCAAGCCATAGGGACGCAATAAATCACATTCTGCCGCCGTTAGTTCCCGGTATTGACCTAGATCAAGGTCAGGATCTAGGTCCAAGGGCCCCATACTAACCCGGTGCAAGTGTAACACTTCATGGTCTCTGGCCAGAAACATCCGTTTAACTTGATGGAACTTGCCTTCATGAATGGTCACCTTGGTCAAGCTTTGGTCTTTATCTGGATCATAATCTAAAATTTCTAACTCTGCCGCTTGGGCTGTAAAATCCTTTAAGCGAATTCCGGCTGCAAAGGCTGCAATATCTACTTCACTCACTTGGCCAGTCACCAAGGCTTGGTAGGTCTTAGCGACATGTTTTTTAGGCGAGAGTAATTGATGAGCTAATTGACCATTATTGGTTAAGAGTAACAAACCGGTGGTATCAATGTCTAACCGCCCCACTGGAAAAAGGTCGACATGGTCAAAATCAAGGGCAACCCAATCAATCACCGTTTCATGCATTTTATCTTCAGTAGCAGAAACCAAACCATCTGGTTTATTCAGCATTACATAGTAATAAGCCTGATATACAAGTTCTTGACCTAAATAAGCAACTTGGTCATGGTCTTCATCTACCCCATGGTTTACTTTGGTAACTGTTACGTCATTCACTTGGATTTGACCCGAAGTGATGAGTTTCTTGACTTCTTTACGCGAGCCTAGGCCAAGAGTCGCTAAAAATTTATCCAGCCGCATCATGATGGGAAAATCCTTAACTTATCTTGAATTTCTTGGAAACGATGTCCCAATAGAATGTGGAGTTTACCCATTAAGCCCATGCCTGCCCCATAAACAAAGACTGCAATGACCATATCAAAGAGAACTTTAACAAAGGTTAAACCACGTCCTACTGTGCCAAACAGACGATTTAAAGCGATATTCCAGGCTCCGGTGATTAACAGCATAACCCCAGATACGATAATAATCGCAGTCAAATCTGAAATAAGTTTGGCAAAGTCAAATTCTAAATGACGATGAAGTTCAAAGCACATTAAAAGTGAGGCGACTAAGAAGGCAAAGAGAGTGGCTGCTAAAGCTCCATGAGCTTGGAAAACAGCTACAAATGGATACTGGGCCATGGCTTTAACTAGGAGTCCAATTAGGAGATAGCGAATGGCCATCCGGCGCTGATCCATCGATTGCAAAATCGTTGAAAGAACAGTATAAGCCCCTAGGAAAATAGAGGATAAAGATCCGGTAATTAGTAGACCCGGTCCGGCTGGGGCTCCATTGGCATAGAAGAGATGGTAAATATTATCTGAAATAGCCACCATCCCAAAAGATGCGGGTAACATGATAAACATGAAAATCACTAAAATACGTTGGACTAAATCAGACGTAGCCCGCACATCTTTTTTAGCAAACAAGCTGGTTACAGATGGAATCGCAGACGCCGCCATCGCAACTGCTAGAGAAATAATAATCATCATTAACTTATCCACATCCAAGGACAAGGTTCCATATAATTCAGAAATTTCAATTAATAGAAGGGGTGACGTTGCCTGCATAATTTGACTAAAACTATAGGTATCAATCAATTGGGCAATAATAATTCCAGAGCCTAATAAAACAAATGGGATTGAGTCCCGAATCAGTAATTTGAAACTTTCCTTGAAGTCAATACTTACCTTATTTGGCGATGCTTGAACCAAACTAGTAATGGTTTTTTGTTGCCGCCATAATAAGTAGATCAAATAGACAAGGGATAGGAGTGCCCCGATAAAAGCAGCAAAGGTGGAGTGCACCACTGCCTGAGTGACATCACCTGAATAGATTTTCATAATGGCATAGGTTAAGGCTAGCATATAGATAACCCGGGCAATTTGTTCAATAATTTGAGAGACAGCCGTTGGTTTCATGTCATTAAAGCCTTGGAAATACCCTCTTAATAAGGACATAATCGGCAAGATTAATAAGGCTGGGACCAAGGACCGAATAACCAGGGTTGCACCTTCAGGATTAATGGTTGGCGATTGTTCCGCTAAAGCAGGTGCTAAAGCAAAGAGTAACCCACCGGATACGATCCCGGTGACTAACATGATAACCATGGCATAACGGAATAGTTTTTGAGCGACTCCATATTCTTTCTTGGAATGGAAATAAGCCATTAACTTAGCAATTGCTGATGGAAAGCCAGCAGTTGCTAAGGCTAAAAATAGTGAGTATGGTTTATAACCTACTGAATATAAGGAGTTGGCTTGAGTATATTCAGCGCCTAACCAAGCAGCCCATGGAATAATATAAATTGCACCTAAGATTCTAGAGAAAATCGAACCTACAGTCATCCAAATTGTGCCAGAGACAAAGTGGTCGGACCTAGCCTGGTCAGCTGACTCAGTTATATGATTCAAATCTTCATCCATTACTTCGCTTTTAAAGTGTGATTCAGGCTCAAGTGTCTCCTCATCTTCTACATCGAGGTCAGGGGTAATTTCATTTTCTGCTAAATAATCCGCTTCAGCTTGTTCTTCTTCCGCCTTAATCACCGCATCAATCACACCTACTTGCTCAAGAGTGTTATCTAAGATAATCTCATGGGTATTGTGGAGCGCTGCCATTTCTTGGTCAAGTTCAGACTGCTGTTTAGTTTGAGCTTCTTTAGCAGCCGCTTGCGCCCATTCTTCTTCAAAATCGCGATTGGCTTGGTTAAAGGCTTCATCCTCATCAATATCCA
Organism: Eremococcus coleocola ACS-139-V-Col8; assembly: GCF_000183205.1. Lineage (NCBI taxonomy): Bacteria > Bacillati > Bacillota > Bacilli > Lactobacillales > Aerococcaceae > Eremococcus > Eremococcus coleocola. Next base: position 21,509 of record NZ_AENN01000009.1, read on the forward strand.
CAAGGTCTGCATCAACTAAATCAGCTTCCTCAGTAATGGATGGTTTAGTTTGGGCTTCAACTTCAAGATTATGGTCAAGCTGGGCTTCACTTTCCTCTGATGAAGCAACCCTCTCATCTTCATAAACAAGTGCCTCATCTGCTTCAATAGGCTGAGCTTCTAATTTTTTTGCATCAGCCAAGTCCATATCATCAAGAGAGTCAGCTTCAATTGCTTCGCCCTCGTTTTCTTCGGTCTTATCCGAATTAGTTAAACGGTCAAAGAAGCTGGCTGATTTAGCACGAAATGACCCAACGAAGTCACCAATTTTAGGACTCGAAGCTTGATCATTGGGACTAAAGTAGTCATCTTCTTCCTCGACTTGATTATATAAGGTTTCAAAATCCTCATAATCATCATCAATTTCTGCTGGATTAAGGTTCATTTCAGTTTCACTTGTCGCTTGCTTGGCTTTAAACTGGTTTAAAAAATCATGCCAGCGCTGCGGCAATGATTTGTCTTGATGGACAGGTTGACCTAATTCTGCTGGTCTTTCTTCATTTTCTTCAAAATCAGGCCCTTCATAGTAAGCCTTGGCAAACTCATAGTCATCATATTCAACATCACCCTCGGATGTCTGAGCTGAAGCCAAGGCATCCTCATCAGCTTCCAAGCCCCTAGAAAAATCTTGTTCTCTAGACCCTTCTTCTTGTTCACGGGCTTGACGATCAAAGAAATCTTCATCATAACCTTGGGCATTCAGATGGCTTTCCTCAGGACGAGCTTCATAGAGACGCTGATTATAAAAATTACGAATCCGTTTTAATTCATCTTCGGTAAATTGAATGGTATCTGCGAGATCACGACGATAATGGCCCTTGTCTTGAGCATCTTGTTTTAAATCATGTTCATCTTGCGTCAATTTCTTTCCTCCTCATTCAATCGTTAATTAGCTACGATGTTAACCAAGCGACCAGGAACAGCAATTACTTTACGAATAGTTTTACTGGCTAATAAATCTTTGACTTCTTCATTGGCTAATACTAGGGCTTCTAAAGCTTCCCGGTCTAGGTCAGTGGCAACATCCATCTTGGTTTTAATTTTACCATTCAACTGGATAACAATCTCAACGGTATTATCAATAGTAAGCTCTTCTTCATAACTTGGCCATGGCACATAGCTAATCGATTCTTGGTGCCCCAAGATTGACCAAATTTCTTCCATTAAGTGAGGTGCAATTGGCGCTAGCAATTGGACAAAACCTTCTGCATACTGACGTGGAATAATTGTTTGGTCTTTAGCTTCATTTAAGAAGACCATTAATTGTGAAATAGCTGTATTAAAGTGAAGGTTTTCTAAGTCTTCGGTCACTTTCTTAACCGTTTGATGGTAAACCTTGGTTAGAGCGTCATCATCAGAGTCTTGCACACTGGCTTTCAATTGACCCGTTTCTTCGTCGACCAATAAGCGCCATACCCGGTCAAGGAAACGACGACTACCTTCAAGGCCATTTTCAGACCAAGCAATGGAAGCATCCAAAGGTCCCATGAACATTTCATACACCCGGAGGGTGTCGGCACCATATTCCTTCACAACGTCGTCTGGATTGACCACATTGCCTTTTGATTTAGACATTTTTTCATTATTAGAGCCTAAAATCATTCCTTGGTTATAAAGACGTTGGAAAGGTTCCTTAGTTGGGACTACACCTAAATCATACAAGAACTTATGCCAGAAGCGGGCATACAATAAGTGAAGTACAGCATGTTCGGCCCCACCAATGTATAAGTCAACTGGTAACCATTTGGCTAATTTATCAGGGGCAGCTAAGGCTTCTTTGTTGTCAGGATCGATATAACGGAGGAAATACCAAGAAGAACCCGCCCATTGTGGCATGGTGTGGGTTTCCCGTTTCCCTTCCATTCCGGTCTTAGGATCCACTACATTTACCCAGTCTTCAATCCGAGCTAAAGGTGATTCCCCAGTGCCAGAGGGTTGAATTTGGTCGGTCTTTGGTAACATGACTGGGAGTTGGTCTTCCGGCACTAACGTCGTGGTGCCATCTTCCCAATGGATGACTGGGATTGGTTCACCCCAATAACGTTGACGGGAGAAGAGCCAATCACGGAGACGATAGTTTATTTTACCTTTACCAACGCCTTTTTCTTCAAGCCATTGGATCATGGTTAGAATCGCTTGAGCATTATCCATGCCATTTAAGAATTCAGAATTATAATGGAGGCCTGAGCCAGTAAAGGCTTGATCTTGCCCCGCATCGCCCGTTTCAATAATAAATTTAATTGGTAATTGATGTTTAGTCGCGAATTCAAAATCACGGTCGTCATGGGCTGGCACCGCCATGACCGCCCCGGTCCCGTATGAGGCTAGGACATAATCAGCAATCCACAATGGCAATTCTTCACCATTGACTGGATTAATTACATAAGCTCCTGTGAAGACTCCAGATTTTTCCTTATTCAAGGAAGTCCGTTCCATATCAGATTTAAGTTCAGCTTCCTTAATATAGTTGGCCACGATTTGGGCTTGATCTGGACTAGTAATCGCTTCTACTAAATCATGTTCTGGTGCAAGCACTGCATAAGTCGCGCCGAATAAGGTATCCGGACGCGTCGTAAAGACCGTAATCTTATGGTCAGTTCCCTTGACTTGGAAATCAACTTGGGCCCCTTCAGATTTACCAATCCAATTCCGTTGCATGGCCTTGACAGATTCTGGCCAATCAACCTCTTCAAGGTCTTCTAATAAACGGTCTGCATAAGCCGTAATCTTAAGAACCCATTGCCGCATTGGTTTACGATAGACTGGATGACCCCCCCGTTCAGATAGACCATCAATAACCTCTTCATTCGCCAAAACTGTACCTAAAGCGGGACACCAGTTCACTGCCACTTCTTCTTCATAAGCTAAGCCACGTTTATATAATTCAGAGAAAATCCATTGGGTCCATTTATAAAATTCAGGATCTGTAGTATTAACTTCCCGGTCCCAATCATAAGAGAAACCCAAAGACTTAATTTGGCGTTTAAAGTTTTGAATATTTTCCGCCGTGAAGTCAGCTGGATCATGGCCGGTATCCAAGGCGTATTGTTCCGCAGGTAAGCCAAAAGCGTCCCAACCCATAGGGTGAAGCACGTCATAACCTTGGGCCCGTTTCATCCGTGAAATAATATCAGTCGCTGTATAACCTTCTGGGTGACCGACGTGAAGGCCTTGACCTGAAGGATAAGGGAACATATCTAGCGCATAATACTTAGGATGGTCTGCCCCCCGGTCTAGGGTTTTGAAGGTTTGATTTTGATCCCAGAAATCTTGCCATTTTTGCTCGATTAAACGATGTTGATAAGTCATTTTTTATTGCCTCTTTCTTTTTATTCAGATGGTTGGCTGATTTTTGCTCCTAAAAGCAAAAAATCCCATATGAAATAAACTTCATATAGGACGTTGAAAACGCGGTACCACCTATTTTTGTGCGCCAAGCGCACCTCTATGCCTTAACGCGGTCAGACGAGTGCTGTTAGCAAGGCTTGGCAGCACCAGGTTTTATTAGATGAGTTCAACGGATAACTTCACTTATTTGCACCGACCATAAGCTCTCTACAGAAGTCTAAAGTTTACTAGTTCTAATCCCTTTATTTATTAGGTATAATATAGCATAGCAAGCCTTATTTAGCAATCATTGCTCCTTATCTAAAGAAAGAGATGACTTCGATGCAATCTGCCCTCCATTATTCCCACCAACTCCTAACTGCTCTTATTGACCGCTTTCCTAAAGGGACTTTTGTTGATGCCACCTTGGGAAATGGCCACGATACCGCCTTTATCTTACAAAAACCTAATTTTCATGGGCAGGTCCTAGCCTTTGATATCCAAGATCAAGCCCTCACCAATAGCCAAGACCGCTTAAACAAATTAGGCCTTGACCCAAGCCGCTATCAATTAATCCATGATAGCCATGCCAACCTAGAAGCTCATCTGACTCCTGGGCAAAAATTACAGGCCGCCATTTTTAATTTAGGCTATCTGCCCGGGGGCGACCACCAAATCACCACCCAATGGCAATCTACGTTAACTGCTATAAAGACTTTGGCCCAACATTTAGACCTACACGGTCAACTAATTTTGGTGGTTTATTGGGGCCACCCTCAAGGGCAGGTGGAATCCACTAAACTTTTAGCTGAAGTCAGCCAATGGTCCCAAACAGAATTCCAGGTCCTCCAATATCAATTTCTTAATCAGGCCAACCAACCGCCTTATGTTATCGTGATTGAACGGATAAAAACTGCAAAGGTTTGATATAGATATTATGTCTAAAATTATTGGGAGCGGGCAAAAAGTAGAAAAACAGAATCTCTTATTTTTGCTAATTTATAGAAAATTTTATTATCTTCTAGTTTTTTTAGAATATTAAATTAGCTGTTCATAAACTTTCTCATCAAAAATGCTAAGTAAACTATTTCTCTTTAATTTCCTATAAAGACAAGTGCTTATTATAAACATCATAAGCGCCAGAATCAATGTAGCAATCATTTGTCCAATTGCGGCAGCGGGGATGGGTTGCAATGGCCATGGTTCGATAAAAATTGATGAGCAGACTCGGAAAATACAGACAAGAGTTAGGAAAAAGTAAAAGTAAATAACTTCCTGATTGCCTGATAAAGCCTACTTTCCTAAAATAATCAGCATTAGACTCAATCCAAAAAGCAGAAAGGAAAAGCAATAGTTTGTATAGTCGATTCCAACGATAAGATTTTCATATTGCATTGGCAGATAGTCTTACCACTGAAACATATGGGGCACAAAGAAATGCCAGAAACCCACTAAAGCACTAGCACACACTGAAATGAAATAAACAATGCTTAGCCATTTTTTCATTCGTTTGCCTCCATCCACATAGTCTCATTTATACCCTTATTATACTTTTCCCTACAACTATTTAAAGATAAACAGACACTTCAGCTGAATTTAGGTGAAGGACTGGTTACCCTTCTATCTATTTAATTCTATCTGATGACTTCACTTACCATCGTAAATAATTACCTTAATAAATTAGCCCCGATAGCTATACAAAAATTTATAAAAAACGAACCCCCCTGAAATTGGATTGAATCATCCAACTTTAGGGGGAAAAAAGGTATCTAAAGTTAATTATTGGGCAAAGTAGGCCTTTAAAGCAGCCACCTTATCCGTTTGTTCCCAAGTTAAATCAATATCAAGGCGACCAAAGTGACCATAGGCGGCTGTTTGGCGGTAAATTGGTTTTCTTAAGTCTAAACTTTCGATAATACCCCCTGGCGTTAAGTCAAACACAGACCGAATGGCACGTATAATTTTTTTATTAGAGTAGCTAGAAGAACCAAAGCTATTCACAGCAATAGAAGTTGGTTTAGTCACACCAATAGCATAGGCGATTTGGATTTCGATTTGGTCCGCAATTCCAGCGGCCACTAAATTCTTGGCGACATAACGAGCCGCATAAGAAGCTGACCGGTCTACCTTGGTAGCATCCTTACCAGAAAAAGCACCACCCCCATGGTGGGCTGAGCCACCATAGGTATCTACGATAATTTTCCGGCCAGTTAAACCAGAATCTCCCACTGGACCCCCGACCACAAATTTACCCGTTGGGTTGATATAATAAACCGTCTCATCATCTAATAAATGAGCTGGTATCACTGCCTTTACCACATGTTCAATCATGTCTTGGCGAATTTTAACTAAAGAAATTTCCTCCGCATGTTGGGTAGAGATGACTATATTATCAATGCGTTGAGCTTGACCCTGCTCATCATATTCAATAGTTACCTGGGTTTTACCATCTGGCCCAAGGTAGGCTAGTAGTCCACTTTTTCGAACTTCGGCTAAGCGACGGGCTAAACGGTGGGAAAATGCAATCGCTAAAGGCATATATTCTGGGGTTTCGTTAGTGGCATAGCCAAACATAATCCCTTGGTCTCCAGCTCCAATCTTTTGTTGGTCTGATTGACGGGATTCAATTCCTGCGTCAACCCCTTGTTTGATATCCGGTGATTGCTCATCTAAGGAAACCAAGACCGCAACATTGTCTGCATCAAAGCCGTATTTCTTATCCGTATAACCAATCTCACGAATGGTTTGGCGGACTACCGCTTGAATATCAACATAGGCCGAGGTGGTAATTTCACCAAATACTAGGACTAGACCGGTATTGACTGCAGTCTCACAAGCGACCCGGGCATAAGGGTCTTGACTAAGAATCGCGTCCAAAATCGCATCTGAAATTTGGTCCGCAATCTTATCGGGATGTCCCTCAGTGACTGACTCAGATGTAAATAAATATTTTTCCAAAAATAATCTTCCTTTCCAGCATGTTTTTTTGCTGTAGTAAATATTACAATCTTTACAAATGTAAGGATTTTTAATTTTTCATTGATACAACAAGGATTATACCTTATTATTAATATGAATGATAGTAATATGGAAAGGCTAGTCAAGATGAAAAAATTTATAAATTATTTACAGAACCCTTACCTCAAAATCTTTATCGCCCCCCTCTCTTTGATACTTTTTGGCGCTATTATGGGGGTAAGCCACAGTCAATCACCTAAGTGGTTAGCGGTAATCTTACTTTATTTGATTGCACTCACTTCACAATTAACCTTACATTTTCTACATTTAAAATTTGACCGTGAGAGTTCAATTACTGACAATCCCTTGTTGCTAAGGATTCTACAGGGCCTGATGATTTTAGCTGCGATTCTTTTAATGATTCGCCAACATTGGATTATTATTTTGCTCATTCTATTTTATTTAATTTATACCCACATCATCTATTACCCTTATAATATTTCCAATACGATATATGCCTATATTTTAGCTATTTTCTATGAAAGCTTTATCCTCAACATCATAGCTTACTATTCCCAAGTTGGTGCCATTAATAATGATTTGCTAATTCATTTAATTCCAATTGTTCTTATGTTTGCAGGGATTTATATTCAAACTTTCCACTTAAAAGATGAACTTTCTATTTATCAACCCTCTAAACTTTGGCCCCGCTTACGTTATCTAGGTTATATTCTAAGTTTTCTTGCCTTAGCTCTAGGCTTCTATCTTAGTTTACCAAGCCGTTCCTACTTTTTAGTTCAAATTCTCTGCTTATTAGTTTCAGGTTTTGCCTTAATACCAAGCCTGGTTGTTACCAAAAATTCTGACCAGAGCCAACGGAAAATAAATTATTTATCCGCGGTCTTAAGTATCTTCACTATCATTTATAGCCTCAGTGTTCTTTTCTAATAATCAAAAAACGTCTTAATCCTTAATCGGATTAAGACGTTTTTATTATTTAGACTGTTAAACTATTCTTTAACAAATGAGGTTGCTTGGTTACCAGCTTGACGACCGAATACAATAATATCGGCTACAGCCTTACCACCAAGCCGGTTAGAACCGTGGACGCCACCAACTACTTCACCGGCTGCATAAAGTCCAGAAATAGCTCGGCGATCTTCATTTAAAACTTGTGCCTCAGTATTGATAGACAAACCACCCATGGTATGATGAATTCCCGGTGCAATTTGGATTGCATAGAAAGGTGCTTTAGATAAGTCATATTCCATACCGGTTTCACGTTCAAATTCGCCATCTTTACCAGTAGCAACGGCTGATTCTGAAACATATTCCTCAGCGTGAACGATTGGCATTTGCGCAGCTAACAGTCCAGTTAAAACTAAACTTAACGAAAACTTCTAAAATTTCATAACTCTCCCTTCTCATTCACACATCATAAAACATTCCTCCACAAGTTTGTAAGTGTTTTCTTATCATATTTTAATAAAAATAGAGGACTGGGCAAAAAAATCCAGTCCCTTTAACTATTTATTGATATTGGTTGAGAATGGCTTCAATATGAACTACTGTTTCTTCGATTGATTTATTTTCAATATTAACGACTGGAATCCCCAACTGGTCATAGATTTTCTGAGCATATAATAATTCTGACTTAATTCGACTCAAATCATCATAAGCAGATCCTTGACCAAGGCCTAAGACTTTTACCCGTTCTTGTCGAATCCGCATAATATAACGGGGACTAGCAATCAGACCAATCAGCTTCTCTTTTGGAACCTGAAATATTTCCTTGGGTAAAGTAATTTCTGGAACTAAAGGTAGATTAGAAACTTTAAGCGAATTATTATTAGCTAAATAAATAGACAGCGGGGTCTTTGATGTTCTAGACACCCCTAATAAGACCAAATCGGATTCTAGAAAACCTCGTGGCGACCGGCCATCATCAAATTTTACAGCAAACTCAATCGCATCAACTCGGTCAAAATAGTTTTTATTCATAGCATGGATTGAACCGCTTTGGCGGGTGGGTTTCAGTTGGGTCCGCCGTGAAATAATCCGCATCAGCGGAGAAATATAATCCACATGGTCTAGTCCATGTAAGGTACAAAATTCTTCTACCATCTGATTTAATTGGTCTGAAACCAAAGTTGTAATCACGATGGCTTGTTCCTTAAGGGCATCTTCCAAGATTGGTATTAAGGTTTGACTATCCCTAACAAAAGGAAAACGTCGTATTTCATCAATTGCTAACTGGGGATATTGAGCTAAACCTGCTTGGGTAACTTTCTGGGCTGTTGCACCGACTGAGTCAGAAATCATAAAGATTGCTAGTGGGCTTCCTTCTTGACTGGCTTTCATCTACTCAACCACCCCCAAGTCAACTAATAAATAGGCTAAACTGGTCTTGGATAATTTACCAACTACCTGTTTTGATTGGTCTGATTTTAATACGGGTAAAGAGTCAATTTCAAAGTCACGTAGCATTTGCCCCGCTTCTAAGACCGGACGATTCGGATAAGTGACATGTATATTAGGCCAACGCGTCATCATAACGGCAATCGGAACGGAAACATCACTTTTATTAAGTACAGTCCTAAGTAAATCTTTTCTTGAAACTAAGCCAACTAACTCTTCGTTATCATCGACTACATAGAGGGAGCCAGCATCATGTAAGAAAAGATGACTAATTGCCATTTGAACACTAGTGTCCTGCTTAATAATAATAGCCGGGATCATAATTTCAGCTACGGTCATGTGATTTAATTTATCTAGAAATAGAGGTTGAAAATCTAGACCTGAATAAAAATATCCTATCTTGGGCCGAGCATCCAAGATGCCCGTCATGGTCAAAATCGCAAAATCACTTCTTAAAGTTGACCGACTTAAGCCCAAAAGTTGGGCAATTGTATCCCCATTAATGGGTTCATTGGCTTTAACAATTTCAATAATTTGATATTGTCGTGGACTTAGTTCCATACTTACATCGCTCCATTATTTGATTTTAATACTTTCTTGGTTGCTTAATCGTAGCTTGAGCAGCAGCTAATTGAGCCACCGGCAAGCGGAAAGGTGAACATGACACATAGTCTAAACCAATATTATGGAAGAATTCAATTGATTTAGGGTCGCCGCCTAATTCTCCACAAACGCCCATGGTTATTCCCGGACGGCTAGCTCTAGCTTTTTGACTTGCAATTTTAACTAATTCACCGACCCCTTCTTGGTCAATGGTTTGGAAAGGATCAAAGGCTAAGACCCGGTCTTTAATGTAGGATTGGATAAATTTACCCGCATCATCACGGGAGAAACCATAGGTCATTTGGGTTAGGTCATTGGTACCGAAAGAAATAAACTCTGCATCCTCAGCTAATTGGTCGGCTGTCAGACAAGCCCGTGGTAATTCAACCATGGTTCCAATCTGGTAATCTACGGTATCGCCCTTTTCATCAAAAATCGCTTGAATCCGTTTTTCCAAGAAGGCTTTGCTTTCTTTAAGTTCTTCTTTCATTCCCACCAATGGAATCATAATTTCCGGCTCAACGTTAATACCTTGTGCTTTTAATTCTAATGCGGCTTCAATAATCGCTTGAACTTGCATTTGATAAAGCATTGGGTAAGAAATGGCTAAACGTACCCCGCGGTGACCAAGCATTGGATTCACTTCATGCAGTTCAAGAACACGTCGGTTTAATTTGGCTGGATCCATTTCAAGTTGCTTAGCAACTTGAGCGATATCTTCTTGAGAAGACGGTACAAACTCATGTAGCGGTGGATCTAATAAACGGACAACCACTGGTAGACCTTCCATTTGTTGGAAAATAGTTGAAAAATCTTCTTTTTGGAAATTGATTAAATTATCCAAGGCAGCTTGACGTTCTTGATCGTTTTCAGCAAGAATGAACCGCCGCATATGTGGTAGACGATCTGAACCAAAGAACATGTGCTCCGTCCGAACTAAGCCAATTCCGGCTGCTTTAAAACGAAGTCCTGTTTCAATATCACTTGGAGTTTCAGCGTTCATCCTTACTTTCATATCGGCAATTTCGCGGGCCCAAGTCATTATTTTTTCAAAGCGTTCGTCTGCCTCAGATGGAATCGTAGGCACTTCGCCTAAATAGAGGGTACCAGTAGAACCGTCAACTGAAATTAAATCTCCTTCATGTAAAACACCACCAGGATATTCAACCACTTTTTCTGCTTCTTTAATTCGGATATCTTCACAACCGACTACACAACAAGTTCCCATCCCCCGAGCCACGACAGCCGCATGAGAAGTTAGACCTCCTCGGCTAGTTACAATTGCAGCCGAAGATACCATGCCTTCAATATCTTCTGGAGAAGTTTCTTGTCGCATTAAGATAACACGTTCTCCCATTAAGTTATGTTCTTTAGCAGTCGCAGCATCAAAATAAATATGGCCAACGGCTGCCCCAGGACTCGCTGCTAAACCAGAATCTGTTATTACAGGGAAATTAGCCACTTGATTTGGATCAAACATCGGATGTAAGAGTTGATTAATCGCAGAAGGGTTAATTTGCATTAGCGCTTGTCCCTTATCAACAATGCCTTCCATTGCCATTTCATAGGCAATATTTAAAGCAGATTTGGCTGTTCGCTTACCATTCCGGGTTTGGAGAATGAATAGCTTACCATTTTCAACTGTAAATTCAATATCTTGCATGTCGCCATAATGCCGTTCTAATTTTTCTGAAATCGCATTAAATTGATAATAGATTTTCGGCATTAAATCATTCAATGAAGAAATTGGCTTAGGTGTCCGAATACCAGCCACGACGTCTTCCCCTTGAGCATTTAATAAGAATTCACCGAAAAGTTCATTCTCACCGGTATTTGGGTTCCTTGAGAAAGTAACACCCGTTCCAGATGTTTCACCCAAGTTACCAAAGACCATTTCTTGAATATTAACCGCTGTCCCCATGGTATGTGGAATATGATTTAAATTCCGGTACACAATGGCCCGATCATTATCCCAAGAAGCAAAAACAGCTTTAACTGCATCATAGAGTTGTTGAATTGGTTCTTGGGGGAAAGTTAATTGGTTGGCTTGGTAGACTTCTTTGTAGCGTCTAACCACTTCTTTTAAATCATCTACCGTTAAATCTAAGTCTGAAGAATATGCTTTACTTGATTTGATATCATCTAAAATATCTTCAAAAGCGCGTCCGTCAATTCCATAAACAACGTTTCCAAACATTTGCAATAAACGACGATAACAGTCATATGCAAACCTTGGGTTAGAAGTTAAATCAGCTAAGTATTCTACATTTTGATCATTTAAACCTAAATTTAAAATTGTATCCATCATACCAGGCATTGAAATAGCTGCACCAGACCGAACTGATACCAAAAGTAAGGAGTTAGGATTTGAGAATTGCTTTCCTGTTTTCATCTCCATTTCTTCTAAGTACTGATCAATTTGTTGCTTCAACTCTTGGGATAAAGTCCGATCACCATCTAAAAACGCTAAACAAGCTTTAGTAGAAATCGTAAAACCGTTTGGAATCGGTAAACCAATCCGCGTCATTTCGGCTAAATTTGCCCCCTTACCGCCTAAAATGTCACGCATAGACGCATTACCTTCACTGAAATGATACAATAATTTTTCCATAATGACCTCCATTAGTGTTGAATATTTACAAAATATAGTATAAATGTCGCACTAATAATAGTCAATATAAAATCGATGATTTGTATAAACAAAATAAACACTTATAAATTAAAGCCTCTATTAAAAGCTTTAACAAAATTTCAAATAACATGATTAAACATCTTGAAATAACAAAAATAATAAATATTAGAAATAAATTAAAATGTTGCACTAATAAAAAAGCCCCTAAGGGGCTAAAGTAATAATTAAAAAAGTTAAATATTTAAAGAAAATCTTAAGTTAAAAGACGATCATTAATATTTGGAAGACTTAATTTAACTGGCAGATTTGAAATATAAATCGCTAGAAAAGTTAAACATAAACCAAATATCGCTATAGAGGTCGGCTATTCATGATAAAGGATTAAACCCATAACCATAGCTGCTGGCGTCTCTCCTGAGGCCAAAATAGCTACTTTACCCGCTTCTAAAAAATTCATGGACATGGCATACAAACCAGATAGAATAACAGATAAGAATACAGCATCTAGACCTAACCATAAGAATAAATGGGGTTGATTCGCCGAACTTTGCCAGAATACATGAAAAACAGTGACAAAACTAATACTTATTGCCGCGAAGAGAGAACCATAAAATATTAAAGTTAAGTAATGAGATTGACGAACAGCTAATTGTTTGGAAAAAATTCCATATACCCCGTAGAAAAAAACCGCTAAAGCTCCGTAAATAATGCCAGTATAAGTCCATTTCAAACTAGCTGATTCCAAAAAACCCGAAACAAATATCACACAAAGTAAAGTTAGGCCCACACAAATCTGTTTACTAATCGTAATCTTTTCCTTGAAAAATATAGCAGCAAAATACACGACAAAAACAGGAACTAAAGCTGATAAAACTGCAGCTAAAACCAGGAAGGTCTAAATAATAGCAATATTATAAAAGACATTAATAATTCCCATTCCGATTACACCAGATCCTATCATTAAAGTCCAATCTTTATAGGATACCTTAAAAAGTCTTGGATCTTTGATTAAAAAAATTAAACCTAAAAATAAAGCTGCAGAAAACATTCGTCCGAAAATTGTTACATAATTATTCAGTCCAAAACTTGATAATTGCCGAATAAACAAGCCCCTACTCCCCCACATTAAACCAGCAAGCAAAAGCCAAATCCACCTAAACCTTTTCAAGTCATTACCGTCTCTTAAAATATTAAATAATAAAAAAAGACTAGCCTTAGCTAGTCTTACCAAGCGGGTGACGAGAATCGAACTCGCGACAACAGCTTGGAAGGCTGTAGTTTTACCACTAAACTACACCCGCATAAAAGCGGTCCGGACGGGATTTGAACCCGCGATCTCCTGCGTGACAGGCAGGCATGTTGACCCCTACACCACCGGACCAATAAAATATAAATTGCGGGGGTAGGACTCGAACCTACGACCTTCGGGTTATGAGCCCGACGAGATGCCAACTTCTCCACCCCGCGATAATTTTAAAAAGGAGGATAAGGGATTCGAACCCTTGCACGCTTTTACACGCCTGACGGTTTTCAAGACCGTTCCCTTCAGCCGGACTTGGGTAATCCTCCAAAAAATAAAAATAGTCCGTACGGGATTCGAACCCGTGTTACCGCCGTGAAAGGGCGGTGTCTTAACCACTTGACCAACGGACCATAATCAACAAAAAATAAATGACGGAGAAGGAGGGATTTGAACCCTCGCGCCGGTTTCCCGACCTACACCCTTAGCAGGGGCGCCTCTTCAGCCTCTTGAGTACTTCCCCATTTACCAAGTTGATATAAGAAAAATGGGCCTGAATGGATTCGAACCATCGACCTCACCCTTATCAGGGGTGCGCTCTAACCAACTGAGCTACAGGCCCGTATAAAAGCGGGTGACGAGAATCGAACTCGCGACAACAGCTTGGAAGGCTGTAGTTTTACCACTAAACTACACCCGCATTATACGGAAAATTGCGGGGGTAGGACTCGAACCTACGACCTTCGGGTTATGAGCCCGACGAGATGCCAACTTCTCCACCCCGCGATAATATATAAAAAGGAGGATAAGGGATTCGAACCCTTGCACGCTTTTACACGCCTGACGGTTTTCAAGACCGTTCCCTTCAGCCGGACTTGGGTAATCCTCCAAAAAAAGCAAAATAGGTCTTATGGACCTTGTAGGACTCGAACCTACGACCATCCCGTTATGAGCGGGAGGCTCTAACCACCTGAGCTAAAGGTCCAAGTATGATAGCGGAGAAGGGGATCGAACCCATGACCTCCCGGGTATGAACCGGACGCTCTAGCCAGCTGAGCTACTCCGCCAAAATTAAATAAAAAAATGGAGACTAGCGGGATCGAACCGCTGACCTCCTGCGTGCAAAGCAGGCGCTCTCCCAGCTGAGCTAAGCCCCCATTAATTATAAATCGGGAAAACAGGATTCGAACCTGCGACCCCTTGGTCCCAAACCAAGTGCTCTACCAAGCTGAGCTATTTCCCGTTAATATTAATACACCCTACAGGAGTCGAACCTGTAACCTTTTGATTCGTAGTCAAACACTCTATCCAATTGAGCTAAGGGTGCATGTAGTGCCGAAGATCGGAGTCGAACCGATACGGAGTGTAACCTCCGCAGGATTTTAAGTCCTGTGCGTCTGCCTATTCCGCCACTCCGGCATGATACGAAGCGGAAGACGGGGTTCGAACCCGCGACCCCCACCTTGGCAAGGTGATGTTCTACCACTGAACTACTTCCGCATATTTAGTGCCGGCTAAAGGACTTGAACCCTCGACCCTCTGATTACAAATCAGATGCTCTACCAACTGAGCTAAGCCGGCTTAATAATATTAAATAAGCAAAGTGCGGGTGAAGGGACTTGAACCCCCACGCCTTGCGGCGCCAGATCCTAAATCTGGTGCGTCTGCCAATTCCGCCACACCCGCATGATTACTATGAGCTGTACAGGGCTCGAACCTGTGACCCTCTGATTAAAAGTCAGATGCTCTACCAACTGAGCTAACAGCTCGAAAGTGGAGGTTAACGGGATCGAACCGCTGACCCTCTGCTTGTAAGGCAGATGCTCTCCCAGCTGAGCTAAACCTCCATATTCGATAT